>CAMDXR010000290.1 GCA_945877725.1 Limnohabitans sp. Rim8 | reverse complement strand
GCCAGTTTGCACAATTTGTCAGACCCGTTTGACTGGTGGCGGGCGCAACTGAACCATTTGCCCGGTCAATTTGATGCGATTGGTTTTTCACTTGGCGGGCTACTGGTTCAGGCCCTGCTGCGCTTAGCACCAGAGCGTGTGCGCAGCGTCGTTTTGATCGCCAGCAGCGCTGACGCAGCCAGTGCCACGCACCAAGAGCGCTGGCAATTGCAGCAAGCCCAGTGGCAACAAACGGGTCCGCGCGCATTGGCCAGGTCCATGGGGCAACAAGCCAGCCCCAGCCTCTCTGAGGCGCACCTAGATCTGCTGCAAAACATGGCGCAAAGCACCCCTGAATCCTCATTCATGGCCCAAGGTCAGTTCAACGCCAGCCGCCCCAGCGGTTTGCCCGTTTTGTCGGCCAGTGCATCCCCCTTGTGCCTGATCAGCGGCGCACTCGACCCCTGGTGCACACCCGCCGTACAGGATCGCATGATGCAATCCAGACCCGATGCCCAGCAAAGGGTGGAGGCTCATGCGGGTCATTACCTGCCGCTGGAAGCCCCCGCCGAAGTGGCCCAGGGCATTGAACAATTTTTATCCTCAATTTCACCCTCTGCTGCAACACCATGAACCTCGAACAATTGCGGGCACGCCATATCCCTTTCGATAGCTTGCGCTCCACCACAGAGGCCTTCATCGATTACGCCATCGAAGAATGCTCGCCCAAATTCAACTACGCCCTGATCGGGTCGGGGGTTTCGCAAAACCCCAACCAACCCGTCAGCCTGCGTGATCTGCACGGTTTTCAGTTGGGCGGAGTCTCATTGCCCCACGGCAAAGTCAACCCACCGCACATGCACTTCACTTGCGAGGTGTTTGTTTGCACACGAGGCGACTGGAAACTCATGTGGGGCTTCAACCCCGAGCCAGAGCAGGCCATGATTGGTGAAGGCGACATTGTGTCTGTCCCCACCTGGATTTACCGCTCTTTTCGCAATGAAGGCGTTGATGATGGCTTCTTGTTTTCTTGCCTCGGCAGAGACGACAACGGCGGCATCCTGTGGGGTCCAAGCACCGTAGCTGCTGCCCAAAAGGCAGGTGTGTATTTGACTTCTGAGCACCGCATGGTCAACACCCTACGAGGTGAAACACTGGGACCGGACGAGCGCTTGTGGGAACCCATGACACAAGAGGAAATTGCGACCCTCGAGGTTTGGACCCCCGAGGCGATGGCGCAACGCGTGGTTCGCTGGAATGACCTGCGCTGGAGCCAAGAAGCCTTGCTGGACAGCGCTTTGCCCGGACACGGCGCAGCCATGGCCCCAGTGGTGGGCCTGGGCATGAGCCAAAGTCGAAGCGCCATTCCCCCTGTGGCCAACTCGCACGGCATGTCTATTGAGTGGTTACGCATTCCGGCAGGCGGCCAAGTGGACTGGCACCGACTGGGCCACAAACAAGTGGTCATCGCCAAAAAAGGTGACCTGTTGGTCAAGGTGCGTGCCGACGATGGGGTTTATGAACAAAGCCTGCACGGCAGTGCGCAAGCTTGGGATGCCTATGCCCTGCCCGACCAACACTGGCGCAGCCTGCACAACACCGGCCCTGATACAGCCTATGCGCTCTTGGTCACCTCGGGTGACGAGAAGAAAAAAATCGAGTGGGCAGACGATGTACTTGCTGCGGCCGCCTCGGCTGGATGGACGCTGGATGCCAACTATTGCACCGCCCTCAAGCGTTTTGTGGACCGCTCACAGCGATAACTGGCAAATTCGCCAGCTCAGCAAGCACTGAAGCGAACAACACCTTAATCACACTTTGGACATGCCGATGAACGCCGAATCAAACCAAACCAGCAACAACTCCGCCCCAGCGCAAGCCCAGAACAGCCCCCTCGGTGCGCCCCTGCCGCCGGGTTTGCCATTGGACACGCGTTTGCGCACGGCCTTACAAAGCAAGCAAACATTGCACGGCATTTTTTGTGGATTGCCTGTGCCCGCCTTGATCGAAATGGCCGCTTTTGCAGGCTTTGATTTTGTGGTCATTGACAACGAGCACGGCATGGCCGGATTTGAAACTACCGAACACATGCTTCGGGCGGCCCGTGCCAGTGGCATTGCGCCCATTGTCCGATGCTTTGAGGCCGACATTCCCCGCAACCTCGATGCTGGAGCCAGTGGCATCCAGGTGCCCATGGTGCAAAGCCCCGAACAAGCCGCTCGCTTGGTGCAAAGCCTGCGCTACCCACAGCCGGGCGCGGCTAGCGGTTTGAGCGGCATGCGTGGCAGCGCCTTCAGCACTCGCGCGGCAGGTTACGGTGCGTTTGGGGGCCCTGCACACACTGCGCGAAGCAATGCCTCCATTGCCTGCATTGCCATGATCGAAACGCCGCAAGCGGTGGAATGTGCCGGAGAAATCGCCGCTGTTCCAGGAATCGACGCGGTGTTCATCGGCCCCAATGATCTAGCCCACACCATGGGTCATGAAAATCGCTGGCACGAAGCGCCCGTTCAAAAAGCCATTGAACGTGCGGTTCGGGCCATCAGCGATGCGGGCAAATGCCCTGGGGTGTTGGCTCTTGATGCCACCCAACAAGCCCGTTACGCCAGTTGGGGCGCACGCTACTTTGCCACCGTGGCCAGTAGCGTGATTTTTAAGGCACTGCAAGAAGCTGCGGGACAGAGGGCCGACATTCAATATTGACTTGACTGAACCTACCCCGGCCCTAAAGCCCGCGTCAAAAGAACGGTCCGTGGCTTAAGGGCTGACTCGGCCCTGAACGCCTTGCACCAAGTAGTTCATGTTCAGAATTTGGGCATCACTTAAAGACTGCCCCGCAGATAAAACCAATTTGCCTTCGTTGTCTGTGATGGGTCCGGCAAATGGCATCAATTTCCCGGTGCCCAGCGCCTTTTGCTTGACCAAGATTTCATCCTGCACCGGCTTGGGCACTTTGGGCCCGAAGTCGCCCACACGAATCATGCCGTCCTTGACCCCGCCCCACACCGTGCCTGATTTCCAAGTGCCTTGCATCGCCGCTTTGACTCGGGCCGTGTAGTAATCGCCCCACTGGTGCGTCACGGCAATGATCTGCGCATCGGGTCCGATTTTGCGCATATCGGAGTGGTAGGCCACAGCCATCTTGCCGCGCTCTTGGGCTGCCGCCATCACAGCGGTCGAGCCGGTATGAAAAGCAATCACATCCACCTCTTGGTTGAACAAGGCCATGGCCGCTTCACGCTCTTTGGGTGGGTCAAACCAGGCATTCAGCCAGATCACCTTGACGATGGCTTTGGGGTTAACCGATCGCATGCCCAAAGTGAAGGCATTGATGCCCTGCAATACCTCCGGAATCGGGAAACCCGCCACATAACCCGCCACATGGGATTGGGTCATGCGCCCTGCTGCGATACCCGCCAAATAGCGCCCCTCGTAATACCGCGCATTGGAAGCTGCCACGTTGGGTGCGGTTTTGAACCCGGTGACCGACTCGAACTTCACATTCGGGAAGTCTTTGGCCACCTTGAGCGTGGGCTCCATGTAGCCAAAACTGGGCGTAAAAATAATCTGATGCCCCTGTTGCGCCAAATCGCGAATCACGCGCTCAGCGTCCGCACCCTCGGGCACATCGGCTACAAAGGTGGTTTTAACTTGATTGCCCAAAGCTTTTTCGACGGCCTTACGGCCCTCGTCATGCTGTTTGGTCCAGCCCGCCTCGGTGATGGGCGAGACATAAACAAACCCGGCCTTGATGGGCTGGGATTTCTGGGCGGGAGATGGCGTTTGGGCCTGAACGGCCGAAAGGAAAAAGCAGGCGGCCACGAGCGTGGCAGCGAGGTTTTTATACATGGTAGTCCTCTACATGGCCCCGGTCATACACAAAACGAAGCCCGCCGAGACAGCGGGCTTCGGGGCGGATTTTAATCCACTGACCGCCCCCCCTTCAATCCTGCTCTGAAAACCCTTGAAATGTGAGTTTCAGTTCGTGCATCCATTGGTGCTTTTTTGCTTCGTCGGCAAAGCTGGCCTCTATGCTGTTGGCGGCCAGTTTGTAGGCTTGTTGTGCATTCAGGTGCAGGGCGGCAAAGGTCTGCACATAGTTGTCGTTCAGATAGCCGCCAAAGTA
>CAMDXR010000289.1 GCA_945877725.1 Limnohabitans sp. Rim8 | reverse complement strand
CACGCTGAAAAAGCGACTCGAAGAACAAAAAGAACGCCACGAAGGCGGCAGCAAGTGGATCGGTACGGGCGGCACCTCACCCTTTGGCAATGGGGGCTACAACCCCCAAGGTATCCGGATTGGGGGCAAAGGCGGCAACAAAAGTGCCGTCAAAGTCTGGGACCAACGCGCCTACAAAGACTACGACGACAGCCAAGAGCTGGGCACCCGCAACATCAAGGTGGCCTTGCGCCGCCTGCGCCGCTTTGCCCGGGAGGGCTCGGTGGAAGAGCTGGATTTGCCCGACACCATCCGGTCTACCGCCGCCAATGCAGGCTTTCTGGACATCAAAATGCGGCCAGAACGGCACAACAACGTCAAGGTGTTGCTGCTGATGGACGTGGGCGGCACCATGGACGAACACATTGCCCGAGTCGAAGAAATGTTCTCTGCCGTGAAGGCCGAGTTCAAGCATCTGGACTTTTATTACTTCCACAACTGCGTTTACGACTTCATGTGGAAGAACAATAAACGCCGCTACGCCGAGAAGTTCCCAACCTGGGACATCCTGCGCAAATACAACAAAGACTACAAGTTGATCTTCATCGGGGATGCCACCATGAGCCCCTACGAAATTTTGCAGGCGGGTGGCAGCGTGGAGTACAACAACGAAGAAGCCGGGGCCGAATGGCTGATGCGGCTGACCCACACTTTCCCCAAATTTGCGTGGATAAACCCCGAACCGCAAGGCGTTTGGCAATACCGCCAAAGCATCTCGATCATCCAACAACTCATGAGCCAACGCATGTTTCCGCTCACCCTGAAGGGCTTGGAAGATGCCATGCGATTGCTCAGTAAATAAGTTTTTGCCACCGAAATCGTTTGTTCTGACGGTTTCATTCGTCAAGATGGCGCGCTGATTTTTAAATCATTTTTTAGAAGCATCACGAGACAATTGAGGGGACAGCGGCCCTGTAAAATCCCCACACCGCCACCGTAGTTCAATGGATAGAACTCTCCCCTCCTAAGGGAGTGATACAGGTTCGATTCCTGTCGGGGGCACCAAATTTAAATCCGCACACGTCCAGCACGGTGCGGATTTTTTTATTCCCCCTCTGATAATCTTCTTTTGTCGTCCATTGCGGTGCGTTGAAGTGTGCCACCTTCCGGGGGCACATGGGGGCATATTTGGGGGCATCCATCCAAACAATGGGGGCACATTTTCAAACACACCCAAGGCCCGGCCTGCAAATCGGCACCAACCTAAGGACTCGCGTCCATGGAATGAAGGCCAGGTGCAATTCGGTTCATTACATCAATCCCTGTTTTGCCATAGACAGCACAGGAGCTCCGCCCACAATCACATGATCGCAGGCAGTGCAGCGTTATGGCCAGGGCGTTTTCTGCTCCTTGCTGCGCGGCCATGGTTTCGGCCATCCCGCCCAAAAACCAAAGCCCCGCCGCCTTGGCGTGGGCATGTTCAGACGTGACAAATCCTCACTATCGGGGAGGTTGCGCCGCTTTGCGTTTGGTATTTTGAAGCACCGGCCCCGGTCAGGGGTTGGGCGGATTATTGGGCGGGCGCGGGTGTCAAACACGCCAACTGGAGGGCAATGCATTTGCAATCAATCGCACGTTGACTTCAACATCATGCGACGACCCCAATTTAGGTACCAAAATTTCGCCACTAACGATTGTATTGATAAGCCCATTCCGTATTTCATAACATACCAAATGCCCGTAATCTTCTCTCCAGATACGAACAATGCATTCGGGCTTGAAAGCCGCTGGCAGTTTCGATTCAAATTCTTTGACCTGTTCGTCGTACATGTTTACTTCTCCAAAAGAATTCAGCTTCACACAGAAAATACTGGAGTCAAGGCAGGGGCTCAATTACTCTCGATCAAGCAGTGCCCGCAAGTAAATGCACCAAGCAAGCCCGCACGGCAATAGTGGGCCAAGCCTGTGCCGGTCGTTGCACTAACGCACAGAAGCGCCAGCAAGCGAACAAGGGCCAAAAAAGACAAAGGCCGCATTGCTGCGGCCTTTGCTGACTGACACATCTCCGGTTCGGTGGGCTTGTCATCGCCTTTATCCAAACCGACCCACCCGAAGGCAGGTTTTACAAGCCCGATACCCTTTCGGGCATTGCGGGAAACGGTATTAAGTATAGGTTAGGGGGTTGGCAGGGTCAATACCCAGGGCATAGAGACAGGCCCGCCGTATGGCTTTGACTTGATCCATTGACACCGCCCCTGTCCGGTACTCACCCCGGCCTAGCTTCACCCTGTCTAGCCGTTCCAGGCTCACCGAAGCGAACAGGTCACACTTTGCCCAAACCTCAGTTTCAGTGCTGCCAGGTATGGGGTTGCCCTGCAATCGGTAGTGGTAGGGGCGCACGGGGTCAGGGGGTGTTGTACTCAGTGGCACCACAGTCACCAGCCCGGGCCGCGCCAAGTGGGTAGGCGACACGATCACCACGGGGCGGGTCTTGACAATTTCAGGAACCATATACCCCCGAAAGTCACAGTAAAGAACCTGCCCTGGCTTGGGGTGGAAAGTAATTGGCATGTGTGTATTTTCGCAGGTTAAAGATTACCAAAAGACGCATACAAGTTGAAAAGAACCGCCCGCCAAAACTGAAAGCAAACCGGTGCGGGCGTAAAAAAACCGCCTCGGTGGGCGGGTTCTTTGTTGGCGCAGGGCTTTAGGCCGCGCAGGTTATGCGGCCCTGTGCGCGTCCAGGTCAATCACTTCGGCCCCTCTTGCTTTTTGGTCTAGGTAATCGGCCCACCATTGCAGCAGGTCTGCCCGGTCTTTCAGGTGGTGGATCGGTGGTAAGTAGCCCGCACCTGATCGCGTTCTTTGTGGGCTAGCTGGCGCTCAATCACATCGCGCAAGCTTCGATCATGTTCGTTCATCACCGTGGAAAAGAGGGCCCGAAACCCGTGGGCCGTGGCCGTGTTTTTGTAACCCATGCGGGCCAGTGCTGAATTAAAGGTGTTTTCGCTCAGGAGTTTTGAGGAATAAAAAGGCGAAGGTAAAACCAATTCCCGGTCCCCGCTGATCGGGCGCATGGCTTCCAAGACTTGCAGGGCTTGGCGTGACAGGGGAACCCTGTGTTCTTCACGCATCTTCATTCGGGCGGCTGGGATGATCCAGAGGGATTCGTCTGGGTGAAACTCGCTCCACCGTGCGCCACGTACTTCACCCGGGCGGGTGGTGGTCAACATCAGCAGGCGCAAGGCTTGCACTGTATTAATGTCGCCTTGATAGGCGTTTAGCTTCACCAAGAATCCGGGCAAGTCGCGGTTAGACTGTGCGGCCCTGTGCTTGACTTCGCGGGGTTTCAATATCTCGCTGGGCATCCGGTCAAGCATAGGGTTAGCCTCTATGCGCTCATGGGTAACCGCCCACCGATAAACCTGCTTGATCCGTTGCAGCAACCGGCTCGCTTGATCGCCAGCGCCCCTAGCCTCCATCTTCTGAACCGCTTTCATAACCTCGCTGGGCCGAATACCGACCAATGGGCGGGAACCCAGCGTGGGAAAATTGTCGGTTTCAAGCGAAGCCAAAACTCGGGCCTTGGTTGCAGGCTCCCAGCGGGTGGACTGGTGGGCTATCCAGTCAGCCGCCACAGCCTGCAAGGTGTTGGCGGTTTCAATGGCGGTTTGAACCTTAGCCGCCTTTTTAGTTTCGCCAGGATCGGTTCCGGCTTGAAGCAGCTTGCGGGCCGCTTCAGAATTTTCCCGGGCATCTTTGAGGCTTACGGCTGGGTAAACACCAAAGGCCAGGCGCTTTTCTTTGCCGCCGTATCGGTACTTCATGCGCCAGTATTTGCCACCGGCTGGGGTCAGTTCCAGGTACAGGCCCGCACCGTCAGCATGTTTGCCGGCTGGGTCAGGGATCGTAACTTTGCATCAGTCAGCTTCATGGGGGGCATCCTTTGCAGTGTGGGGGCACATTTCACCACAATCAAAACTAAAAAATTACTCCATGCGGGTTTGCAGGCTAAATTCGATTCCTGTCGGGCACCAGCTGTATGATTTAACTTGCACGACAGATGCGTAAAACTGAGCAAAATCAGCAACCTAGCGCAAGTCCAGAGGCTGCGACGCAACTGTGAAGCAACTCTGCGCACACCGACCCTCACAAAATCTCCATATCCGA
>CAMDXR010000288.1 GCA_945877725.1 Limnohabitans sp. Rim8 | reverse complement strand
ACTAGCACTCTCTAGTGCTTCAGATAAGCCCTGCAGCGCGTTGTTTTCAACTAGTGTTGCCGGGTAGCTGAGTAGCTGGGCACGAGACGCTATCTCTCGATCAATTTCATGTCATCCGCTTTCTGAAATGACGGGTACCGGAGCCATTTCTGGATGCGCGTTTAGCTCAGGCCTGTCGGGTTGACGAAGCTCAGCAACCTGGCTTTGCAGGCGGTGCTCATTCAGAGCGATCGGATGCAAGTGGATCCAAGCCAGCGCAGGCCTCTTCCACAATCTCTTGCATCACCTGCGCGACACTACGCACTTCATTGAAGTAAGCAATGCTCTGCCCGGCCGGGTAGTGCATCAGGGCTGTCACCTCGTGCTCGTCGATGGCGCCGAGCAGGTCACCCACCAAAATATCTTGCAGGGGCATCTTGAGCGGCTTTGGCGCCTCAGGCGCCGCCCACTCATCGGACCAGGCGGAGCGTATTTGACGCAGTGTCTTACCACTGTCGGCGCGTGAGATCACCGTGTCGTCGCTGCCGGCAGCCAGAAGCTTTTGACGCAAGACATCGTGCATGCGGTACTCCGCGGTGGTCAGCCAAGCCGTTCCCATCCAGACCCCCTGCGCGCCCATGGCCAGTGCAGCCAGCAGGTGACGTCCAGTGGCCACACCGCCGGCTGCCAGCACGGGGATGTCGCCGGCCATATCGACGATCTGCGGCACCAGGGAAAAGGTTCCTATGGTGCCCGTGTGCGCGCCCGCGTCGTAGCCCTGGGCGACCAGGATGTCGATCGGCTTGGCCAGTGCGCTGCGCGCATGTTTGGGCGAGCCCACCAAGGCCAGCACCAGTTTGCCAGATGCTTTGGTGCGCTCGATCACATCGGTCGGAGAGCCGATGCCACAGGCCAGCAGGTTGACATCGGAGCGCATGATCACTTCGAGCTGCCGCTGCGCCACCTCCTCGGAGCGGACGAAACGCGATCGCATGCCCGCGCGCGTGGCAGGGAGCACGCCGTATTTCTGCTCAATTTCACGCACAAAGGCTTTGTGCGCCTCGGGCAATTGAGCCTCGATGGCGGCGCGGTCGTTGGTTTCGGGCATGCCTGTGGGCAAGACCAGATTGACGCCGAAAGGGCGATGGCCCACCTGCTTGCGAATCCAGGCCAACTCGTGCTCGATCTCTTCGGGCGTGTGGCGCGTGGCGCCAAACACACCGAAACCGCCCGCGTGGCAGATCGCCGCCACCACGGCCGGGTCGTGTGTGAAGCCGAATATGGGTTGAGCGATGCCAAGGCGTTTGCTCAGGCGGTTTTGTAGGCGATCTTGGGTAGGCATGGGTGTTGGCTCAAGCGTGTACAAAGATGGAAGAGTCTGATTTATTGACAAACTATCGGTCAAATAGATGAATAAGTCTAAATTGAGATTGATTATTGGTCAAACGTTTTGTAGAATTCTTCTCCATGTCGTATCCATCCGCCACAGCCGCCAACAACGAGCCCCGCGTGGCCGAGGCCGAGAAGGACCCCCAGTTCGCCTATACGCTGGCAAAGGGTCTGGAAGTGCTGCGCGCCTTCGACGTCGCCTCACCGGCGCTTGGCAACCGCGAGATCGCCCAGCGCACTGGCATCGGCCGGCCCACGGTGGTGCGCCTGACGCGCACCCTGGCGCTGCTGGGTTACCTCAAGTACCACGAACCGACCGCACGCTACCGACTGGCAGCGCCAGTGCTGTCCTTTGGCTACCCCTTGTTATGCCAACTCAGCGTGCGCCAGATCGCGAGGTCACACATGCAGGAGCTGGCCGATTTCGCACGCGGTGCTGTCTCGCTAGCAATGCGCGGCGGTGACCAGCTCGTCCTGATCGAAACCTGCGTCGGCAAAAATGCGCCATCGGCCAGGCCCGATGTGGGAGCCACGCGGCAGTTTCACGACACCTCTTTGGGTCACACCTATTACAGCGCGACCGGCAAAGCCGAGCGTTCCGAGATCGACCAAATACTTCAGGCGCGCCACCCAGAGCAATGGCCGGTGCTGCGACGCAGCCTAGCGGCTTCGCAAAAAAGTTTTTTGGCCAAGGGCTATTGCATCGTGCCTTCACCGAGTACCGGCGTGGCCGCCATCTCGGTGCCCTTGAGCTTCCTGATCGACGACGAGCTGCTCATCATGAACTGCGCGGTGGCCCAGTTTCATCTGCAGGCCGAGACGCTCGAAACACAGGTCGCACCGCGCATGCTCAATCTTGTGCGCTTCCTTCAAACCACCACCGGTCGGCGATGAACCAGCCCGAAACACTTGCTTGACTCAAAAACCCAACTCAAACAGTTACGTTCAGTCACTCAACATCTAGGAGACATCTATCATGCGACACATGCGCACCCGCCGACTCGCCTGCATCGCCGTGCTCGGCCTCGGACTGGCAGGCTCAGCCTTTGGGCAAGCCGACAACTTTCCGACCAAGCCAATCCGGCTCATCGTGCCTTACGCACCAGGCGGCGGTACCGATCTGGTCATGCGCGCCATCGCTCCGGGCATGAGCGAGGCATTGGGCCAGCCCATCGTGGTCGAAAACCGACCAGGGGCCGGCACCATCACGGCCACTGATGCCGCCGTGCGGGCCGACCCCGATGGCCACCTGCTGCTCGCCGTGGGTGCGCCCATCTACCTGAACACGGCCCTGGGTATCAAGACGCCTTATGACCCTTTGAAAGACTTGGCACCGGTCTCACTAGTAGTCAATAACCCGGCGCTACTCTTGGTCGGACCCTCGGTCAGCGCAAGAAACGTCAAGGAACTGGTGGCCTTGAGCAAGTCGCAAAAGGGCGGCCTGAGCTATGCCAGTGCCGGTTCCGGCAGCATTGGCCATCTGGTCGGAGAGTTGCTCAAGGCGCGAATCGGTATCGATATGCTGCACATTCCCTACAAAGGCAGTGCGCCTGCGCTGGCCGATTTGATGGGGGGACAGTTGCCCGTTGCCATCGACGCGATGATCCCTTCGGGCGCGCAGGTCAAGGCTGGCAAGGTCCGCGCCTTAGCCATCCTGTCCACCGAGAGATCGCCCTTGCTGCCCGATGTACCGACGATTGCTGAGGCGGGCTTTCCTGGTCTGGAAGCTTCGGCCACCTTCGGTCTCATGCTTCCGGGCAAAACACCGCCCGCCGTCATCGCAAAAGTCCATGCGGCCATGCGCCAAGCCATCAGTCATCCGGCCACGCGCAAGCAGCTCGATGAGATGGGTTACCAGGTGGTGGCCAACACGCCCGAGCAGTTCGGAACTTTCCTGCGTGAGCAGATCGGAACCTGGACCAAGATAGTGATAGACAACAATATCAAGCCAAACTGATGACGCGGTCAGACATGCCGGCCAAAAGCACGGGGCCGCTGCAAGAAAAAGCAACTGTTCAATGAACTTGCATAAAATTAAGTTCTACCCAAAGATATCAACTCTTGCAGAGCGCCACACCCAGCGCATGCTAAGAAGGATTTTTTGTAAAACCTAAAAAATTGATCACTTTCTATACCCAAAAACAAACCAGGAGATGAAAATGAAAAGACGTTCCTTGATCCTTACGGGGGGAGCAATCGCCGCATGGCCTTTCAAGGCCCTTCAGGCGCAAGAGGCCTTCCCTGCCAAACCCATTCGGATCATCGTGCCTTATCCGGCCGGTGGTGTGGTGGACGTTCAAACTCGGGCAATGGCACAAGGAATGGAATTCAGTCAACCGGTTGTCATTGAAGCCCGCCCCGGTGCAAATGCCAACATTGCCGCAGAAGCTGTTGCGCGGGCAAACGCAGATGGATACACCTTGCTGGTGTCTGCACCTTTCCTGCTCAACAACCCTTTGCTGGAACAAAATCTCCGATGGGCGCCAAAGGACTTCATTCCTGTTGCGCGCTTTTCTCTGTCCCCGAGCTACCTTTGCGTACCTGCATCATCACCAGCACGCAGTGTGCGAGAGTTCATCGAAATGGCGCGTAAGGCGAGTCCGGCATTGCAGTATGGTGACGGCGGCTCGGGCACTACCCAAACCATGGCCACAGAGATACTCAAGCAAGTCACCGGCATCAAGCTCGACCCAATTCCCTATAAAGGCGCACCTCCGATGGCTGTCGACCTGATCACGAACACCTTCGCGGTGGCTGTTTTGCCCTCCAGCGTAGCTTTTCCGCACATCAAA
>CAMDXR010000287.1 GCA_945877725.1 Limnohabitans sp. Rim8 | reverse complement strand
CCAGCCAAAATTCAGATATAAATAAAACGTAATAAAACATTAATGCCGTAAGTGCGGCTAAAATTCTAATAAATGTTGTCATTTTTTTCCTAAGATTATTTTTAAATTAATGCTTTTTAAATTTATATAATTTAAAAAGCTGTCGATTTATTTTTATATTTGAGTGTGATGATTTGCTTTTTTATCACAGAAGCCTCAATATAGCAAGCTAGAGCGTGAAGGCTCTGCAGCAAATGGCGAAATCTCATCAGAACATGACGAACGCTAGTCGTGGACACAGCGCTAGCTGAACATCTCTCGAAGACTAGCTAGCGCAGTCCCCACAGTTCGTTAAAGACATTTCAGTGCGATCAATCCTCCAGATCTGGCACATTGTTGTCCCTCGTAAAACCTATTCAAAACTTGATCTTGTATGTCTTAGCGTTGAGACCAGATTCATCAGCTAAAATTAGAAGATGGAAAAGACCAAAGGATTGGATCAATCGACTACGCACTTTGCTGCGCATACAAAATAAGTTGTTGATTTGTATGGACTTTTTATCTGATTTCACTCTTTTAATCCGTTTGTCGTGGGTTCGACCCCCGCTGGTCCCACCAAAAAACCAAAAAGCACTTTGTATCTCGGTACAAAGTGCTTTTTTCATGGGCCCGCGAAATGTGTACAGCGTCCCATCCAAAAAGGCCCCAGATGACCATCGACATGAACCGCACAGACCCCTCAAAAACGATGGCCTTTTGTGAGCCCTGCTCGGGCATTCAACTCAACTGGCGACGAGCGCCGGGCCACGCCGAGTTGGTGCAAGGGGCCAATCGCAAAGAACCCCGTGATTCGGGCCCCGTCACGGTCACCCGATATCGGTGTGACCGCTGTGGGAGCACTTGGGATTACGAAAACAACAAAGCCAACCAACGGGCAGGGTGGTCTGTGGTCACGCGCTGAGTGAGCAGGTTCCCGTTTTTTTGTGCACCCTTGAAGGGTGTTGTGTAAGCTTCGATTGACTTAAGTCGCCCTCATTGCAGAGGGCAAGCTTCACTTTAAAGCTGTGAAATCAGGCCGTCGCTTCTAACTGCGACGTCAGCTCCAGCCAACGCTCCTCCAATTGGGCCACTTCATCGGCCAGTGCTTTCAGGCGTTTGCCGGCCTCGGCAATTTCGGTCGGGGGCAGGGGTGTGCTGAGCTGATCTTCTAGTTTGGCTTTTTCTGCCTCGATAGCGGCCATGCGTTGTTCGTTTTGTTCCAGTTCACGCTTGAGTGGGCGTGTTTGAGCGGCCATTTGTTGGCGTTTTTGTGCGTCGAGCTTGCGTTGTTCGGCGCTGCTGACCGCACTGGTATTGCTGGCAAGCGAAGCTTTTGCAGTTTCAACCGCCACTGCAACCGGCTTGGCGACCTCTGTTGAGGCATCAGCACCAAGGGCGTCTTTGGCCGAATTCTTGGCCGCTTCTCGCAGGCGTTTGGACTCTTCCAGCAGATAGCGTTGGTAATCGTCCAGATCGCCGTCAAAAGGCTCCACCTTGCCGCGACCGACCATCCAGAACTCATCGCAGACCGCGCGTAACAAAGCCCGGTCGTGGCTGACCAGCATGACCGTGCCCTCAAATTCATTGAGAGCCATTGACAAGGCTTCGCGGGTGGCCAAATCCAAGTGGTTGGTGGGTTCGTCCAACAACAGCAAGTTGGGACGTTGCCAAACGATCATGGCCAGCACCAATCGGGCTTTTTCGCCACCGCTCATGGTGCCGACGGCCTGTTTGACCATGTCGCCGCTGAAGTTGAAGGTGCCCAAGTAATTGCGCAGGTCTTGCTCGCGGCTGGGTTCGCCACTGTTCGGCCCCAGTTCTTTGGCCAGACGGATCATGTGCTCCAGTGGGGTGTCCTGGGTATGCAGAACGTCCAATTCTTGCTGGGCAAAGTAGCCAATGTTCAGGCCCTTGCCCTCGGTCAGCGTTCCGGCCAGCAAGGGCATGGTGCGCGCGATGGTTTTCACCAGGGTCGATTTACCCTGCCCGTTGGCACCCAGAATACCGATGCGCTGACCCGCCAATACCGACTTGCTGACGCCTTGCAAAATCGCCTTGGGCTCGCCGTCCACCACATAGCCAAAACTGGCATCGCTGATGGCCAACATCGGGTTGGGTAAGTTGTTCGGTTCTTTGAAGCCAAAGGTGAATTCGGCATCGGCCAGCAAGGGGGCCACTTTTTCCATGCGTTCCAGAGCCTTGACCCGGCTTTGCGCCTGTTTGGCTTTGCTGGCCTGCGCCTTGAACCGGTTGATGAACTTTTGCAGGTGCGCGATTTTGTCTTGCTGCTTAGCAAACGAAGCTTGTTGCAACTCCATTTGCTGTGAGCGCAAGATTTCGAAAGCACTGTAATTTCCACCGTAGCGCGTCAACTTGGCGTGGTCAATGTGCAGGGTGACATCGGTCACCGCGTCCAAAAATTCACGGTCATGGCTGATCACGACCATGGTGCCCGCATAACGCTGCAACCAAGCTTCAAGCCAGACCAAGGCGTCCAGGTCCAAGTGGTTGGTGGGTTCGTCCAGGATCAGGATGTCGGAGGGGCACATCAGGGCGCGGGCCAATTGCAAACGCATGCGCCAGCCGCCCGAAAAACTGTTCACCGGGTTGTTCAGTTCGTCCACCCGGAACCCCAGGCCCAGAATCAGCGCCTCAGCCCGGGGCAGGGCATCGTGGTCACCGGCATCGGCCAAGTCGGTGTAGACATGGGCCATTTCCATGCCATCGCCACTGGCTTCTGCCAACACCAGACGTTGGCGCAGTTCGGCCAGTCGGGTATCGCCTTCCAGTACAAAGGTAGAGGCCGGTTCGTCGGTCTCAGGCATGTTCTGCGCAACCTGCGCCATGCGCCAAGCGCGTGGAATTTCAAAGTCACCACCGTCCTCGGTCAAACTGCCATTGAACAAGGCGAATAGGGTTGATTTACCCGCACCGTTGCGCCCCACCAGGCCGACTTTCTCTCCGGGGTTGAGGGTAACCGAGGCTTGGTCAAGCAGCACTTTGGTGCCGCGTCGGAGCGTGACGTTTTTAAGGTTGATCATGAATGGGGGTGTCCGGAATCGATCCGGAACCGATCCGGGAATCCGGGATTAGGCCTTGGCCTGAAAAAATGAACTGAACGCGAAGGCGACAACCCGCTATTTTCGCGCATACCGGGCTTCAGCCGACGCCTCTCCCCCTTAAATTGTCGATGTTGAGCGGTTTATAGGGGCGTTAAACGACAAAAACCGGGGAATTCAGGGCTTGTTAAGCCTTGGCCCCGTCTTTGAGGCCATGCGTCGCGTGGGCCATTAAAGCCTCGCGGGTGACCAATAAAACCTGGTCTTCACCCGCGCTGGTGTCCAGCCATGCCACTTCGAGTTCAGGAAAAGCCGCTTCAAAGTGCTCGTATTCGTTGCCAATTTCAAGCACCAGCACCGCGTTCTCGCTCATCCGGGCGGGGGCGTCGTGCAGCAGTTGGCGCACAAAATCCATGCCATCGCTGCCCCCGGCCAGCGCCAGTGCCGGCTCAGCGCGAAATTCGGCCGGCAAAACATCCATGCTGGCTTGGCACACATAGGGCGGGTTGCACAGGATCAAATCAAACCGACCGGGCAATGCTGACAAGCCGTCGCTGTGGATCAGTTGTACGCGCGATTGCAAACCATGGCGCTCGGTGTTGATGGCCGCAACGGCAAGGGCGTCGTGCGAAATATCGGCGCCGCTGACCTGTACCTCGGGCCAAGCCAGAGCCGCCAACACGGCCAAGCTGCCATTGCCAGTGCACAAGTCCAGCACTTGGCGGGTTTGGTCAGACAACCAAGCGTCGATGGTGCCATCGGCCAGCACCTCGGCGATCAGGCTGCGCGGCACGATGGCTCGCTCGTCAATGTAAAACGACACGCCCTGCAACCACGCCTCTTGGGTCAAGTAAGCGGCAGGTTTTCGGGTGTTGATGCGCTGTTCAATCAAGTCCTGAACCTGCTTCACCTGGTCAAGGTGCAAGTCTTGGTGCAGCGCCTGGTCGGAGGTATCGGTGTCCAGTGGCAAGCCCAGCCGCCACAACACCAGCCAAGCGGCTTCGTCTTGGGCATGGGTGGTGCCGTGGCCAAAGGCCACGCCCGCTAAGGTCAGGCGTTGCGCCGCTTGGTCGATCAGTTGAGTCAGATTCATGGAGGCCAAGGGCTTAAGGGGAAGGCAGT
>CAMDXR010000286.1 GCA_945877725.1 Limnohabitans sp. Rim8 | reverse complement strand
CGCATGTGGACCACATCCGCGAGCGAACCCTGTCCTGAAAGATTTGATGATTCCCTCTGAAGAAGGTATTCGACTGGCTAAACGTGTGGCAGCCGATCAAAACTGCTCGCGCCGTGAAGCAGAAGCCCTGATCGTGGCAGGTGGCGTTCAGGTTGGTGGCAAAGTGGTCACCGACCCGGCTCGCCGCGTCAAGGATGAACAAACCCTGAACGTCAATCGCCTGGTCTCCATGGCGGCGCTGGCCCCCTTGACCGTGGTGCTGTTCAAGCCCGCTGATCTGGTCGCCAACTTGGACTGGCTGCAAAACACCGTGGGCCTGAAAGCCGCCCAACCCGGCATTTGGGGTGCCGAACGGCTGACCAAAATGCAACACCCCCTGACCCTGCCCAAGGCAGCCAGTGGTCTGTGCATTTTTTCTGACGATTTGAGCGTGCTCAGGCACCTGGAAGACCGCCGCAGCCCCATGGAAGAGGAATGGATGGCCACGTTGCAAGGCGAAGTTACCGAAGCCACTTTGCGGGCCCTGAACGGGCCGGGTATCCGAACCAGTGTCAACCGTCAGACAGAAAGCATCACCGTTTTGCGCATCGCGGGCAAAGACATCGACGGTCTGTCGTTGGGCCGTTGGCTGGACCAACAATGTCCTTTGCAAGACCTTCGCCGCCAGCGGGTAGGCCGTCTTAGCCTGTCGCCGCTGGAGCCTGGTCAATGGCGCCAATTGGAAGCTTACGAGCGCTTTTAATTGATTTACAACAAAAATACACGGGATTTACCCTTGAATTGAAACGGTCAATCCCCAATTTATTCGGGTATCTGAGAAAATTACCAATCAGTAACTTTCGTGAACCGCACTGAAAGTGAACCGACTGAGTCCAACAGGGCTGAGTCCAACGCACAAAGGAGCACACCATGCGTTTGAGCACCAAGAGCCGATTTGCCGTAACCGCCATGATTGACGTTGCGCTGCGCGAAGACCGCGGCCCCGTGTCATTGGCCGCCATCAGCGTGCGCCACCAGATTTCGCTGTCCTATCTGGAACAGCTTTTCAGCAAATTGCGCCAACAAGGTTTGGTTGAAAGCACTCGCGGTCCTGGCGGCGGGTATTCCTTGTCGCGCAATGCCGAAAAAATCACCATGGCCGATATCGTGGGGGCCGTTGATGCGCCCTCTGACGAAGAAGCTGCGGCGGACGGCGGATGGATGAACAGCGACCTCTGGGCCAGCCTGAACGAGAAAATGTTGACGCATCTGCAATCCATCAGTCTGCGACAACTGGTGGCTGAACAGCGCACCAAAGGCGTCACGGTCGAACCAGCACCCCAGCCCGCGATCAAACGAGGCGTTTTTGCCAAGCCCAAAAGCACCTTGAAAATCACCGCTCCCAACTCGGTGTTTGCACTGGCTAATAGCCTGATGCCATCCCGCAGCTGAACACGGCACACCCCCACAAAAAAACCCGCTTCGGCGGGTTTTTTTTGGCTATCGCTCAATGTGCGTAAAAGTGTGAAGCTCGCCGATAAGCCGGATTCTGTGCACAGCGGTTGCCCGCTGCGTGACCGCCATTACTCTGGGCCGGGGGTTGCCCACCCGGCTCGATGCTACCTACCCGCCAACTCACCCCGCGGAACCACAGGGAGAAACAACACGGCGAACCGCATCATTTCAGGAAAGCCTACTTGGTATTGCTGCGCGTAGAGATTGCCCGTTTCACCCGCATCGGGTTGCCCCGCTGCGACTCGTCTCTGTTGCTCTGATCCTCACCTCACGGTGGAGAGGTGTTACCTCCTACGCTGTCCTGTGCAGTCCGGACGTTCCTCCAGTGCACCCTTTCGGGTCTTGCACCAGCGACGGTCTGGCGAGCTTCACGGCGTCATTATCGCTTGCAGAGAGGCACCAATACCTGAAACGATCTCTGGGAATGGTCTAAAACAATGGGGATCTGACCCCGATTGATTTGACCCCGATTGATTCAAGGTCAAGGCGATAATCGGGGTTCTTGCTTGATAACTACAAGCCTCAGAGGTTGCCATGATCCGGATTTCAGAACTCAAACTCCCCTTGTCTGCGTTGCCCGTGGAGGTGCGGCGTGCTGCCGATGCGCCCTCTGAGACCGACGAGGACCGTTTGCCGACGCCCCATCCTGAAACCGCATTGCGACAACTTGCAGCGAAGGCATTGGGCATCACGCCTGATAACGTGGCCACTTTGCATGTCTTCAAACGCAGTTTTGACGCCCGAAAAGCCGAATTACTGGCCGTCTACATTGTGGACATCACCCTTCGCGGCGAAGCGTCTGAAGCCGACTTGCTGCAAAAATTCGAGTCAAACCCCCACATCCAGCCTACGCCTGACATGACCTGGCAGGCGCCTTGTCGGGCCCCTCTGCATTTTGGTGAGCAAGCAGGCGAGCGCCCTGTGGTGGTGGGCTTTGGGCCATGCGGCATGTTTGCGGCACTGGCACTGGCCCAAATGGGTTTCAAGCCCATTGTTTTGGAGCGGGGAAAACCCGTGCGTGAGCGCACCAAAGACACCTGGGGTCTGTGGCGAAAAAATGTGCTCAACCCTGAAAGCAATGTTCAGTTTGGCGAAGGTGGCGCTGGCACATTTTCTGACGGCAAGCTTTACAGCCAGATCAAGGATCCGCGCCACTTGGGCCGCAAGGTCATGGATGAATTCGTCAAGGCCGGAGCGCCTACCGATATTCTTTTTGCAGCGCACCCGCACATCGGCACCTTCAAACTGGTCAAGGTGGTCGAAAACATCCGCGAACAAATTTTGGCACTGGGAGGAGAGATTCGTTTTGAACAACGCGTGAGCGATGTGCATCTTTCACCCACAGCCAATGGCTATCAATTGACCGGTTTGCAAGTAGAAGACTTGCGCACAGGCCAAAGCCAAACTTTGCACACAGGCCAAGCCGTGCTGGCCCTGGGGCACAGTTCACGCGATACCTTCGTCATGCTGCACCGCCGTGGTGTGGCGATGCAGGCCAAAGCTTTTTCTATTGGCGTGCGCATTGAGCACCCGCAAAGCGTGATTGACCAAGCCCGCTGGGGCCGCCATGCAGGGCACCCGCTTCTGGGCGCTGCCGATTACAAGCTGGTACACCATGCCAAAAACGGGCGGGCGGTTTACAGTTTTTGCATGTGCCCGGGCGGTACCGTGGTCGCAGCAACCAGCGAACCCGGGCGGGTGGTGACCAATGGCATGAGCCAATATTCTCGGAATGAACGCAATGCCAACGCGGGCATGGTTGTGGCCATCGACCCGCCGGACTATCCATTCGAGGCCAGCGCTTGGCAAGCCGCGTTTGGGATGCAAGAGGGTGCGCAACTGGCAATGGAAGCCGAGGCATTGTCGCGTCAACAACCGCCACAAACGCACCCGCTGGCTGGGATAGTGTTGCAACGTCAGCTAGAAAGTCTGGCATTTGAAGTAGGCGGCAGCAACTACGAAGCGCCCGGACAACTGGTGGGGGACTTTCTGGCACAGCGCCCGTCCACTGAATGGGGCAGCGTTCAGGCGTCTTACAAGCCGGGCGTCAAACTCGGCGACTTGGCCGATGTTTTACCCCCCTACGCCATTGAAGCCATGCGCGAAGCCTTGCCCGTTTTTGGTCGAAAAATCAAAGGCTACGACATGGCCGATGCGGTGATGACCGGGGTGGAAACGCGCACTTCTTCGCCCTTGAGAATCCCACGCGGTGAAGACCACCAAAGCAGCAATACCCGAGGCTTGTACCCGGCTGGAGAAGGTGCCAGCTATGCGGGGGGGATTTTGTCAGCGGGTGTGGACGGCATCAAAGTTGCTGAATCTTTGGCCAAGCAACTGCTTGAGCCGCTCAATTCATCGACCCGGCCCTGAATCAGACCTTGACGCTTTGAGCTTTAAGGGTTTGGTGACAAGAACAGGCCTGATGCGCCAACTGTTGCCGCGAAAAAATCTGCAACCGGTCTTGTGCCAGACCATAACCCGACAAGGCTTGCATTTCGTCTGCATGGTCTTGCGACTGTGCAAGCTCTGGCCTGAGAAATTCGGGTATGGCGGCCAGATGAATGCTCAGTGCGCTGTCTGGTCGTTGCGCCATCCCGTGCAAAAGCCAACTGGACAAACTTTGCTCGCGCGTGTGGTGTTGCACGCAAAAAGACCATTGGGCCATTTGCCTGATCAAGCCCTGGGTTGCCGATGCTGCATGCCAT
>CAMDXR010000285.1 GCA_945877725.1 Limnohabitans sp. Rim8 | reverse complement strand
AGTCAACGAAGAACTGCGCGCCGACCCGTCACTGGCCAACTCAGACCCCCTGAACAAAGGTTGGTTCTTCAAGGTCAGGTTGTCCAACCCCGCCCAAGTCGATGGTTTGTTGGACGAGACGGCTTACCAACAGTTCTCTGCCAGCTGATTGCTGGGTATTGCCCCGCTGGGCCTTGGCCACCAAGACGGACAACGTCAGGCCGTGGTGCCCATCGGGCAATCCCTCAGGCAAAACCTTGGGCAAGGGGCATGACGTGCCCCCTGCCGAATGTTTTGATTGGTTTTGATTGGAGCCCGCCATGTTGATGTCTACCCAACGCCCTTTGGGCGAACTAGAAAACGCATCTGAGTTCATCGCTCGCCACATCGGCATCAGCGCACAAGATGAAGTGCACATGTTGAGCGTGATTGGTGAGGCATCAAGGCGCGCCTTGATCGAGTCCATCGTGCCGCGCAGCATCGCCCGGGCCCAGTCCATGGACTTGCCAGCCCCGGTGACCGAAGCAGCCGCACTGGCCGAGCTGAAAACCATGGCGCAAAAAAACCAGGTGCTCAAAAGCTTCATCGGGCAAGGCTATTACGGCACCCACACGCCCGGCGTGATTTTGCGCAACATTCTGGAAAACCCCGCTTGGTACACCGCCTACACCCCCTATCAGGCTGAAATCTCGCAAGGCCGGATGGAGGCTTTGGTGAATTTCCAGACCATGGTCTGCGACCTGACGGCCATGCCGATTGCCAATGCCTCCATGCTGGACGAAGCCACGGCGGCGGCCGAAGCCATGACCCTGGCCATGCGCAGCAGCAAGAGCAAATCAACGGTGTTTTATGTAGATGACCAAGTGCTGCCACAAACGCGAGAGGTGATAGAAACTCGCGCCAAACCCCTGGGCATTGAAGTGCGCACCTGCAGCGGCCCGGAGGCCTTGCAAGAAAGCGGCTTTGCCGTGTTGCTGCAATACCCGGGCAACAGTGGTGAGGTGCGTGACCTGCAAGACTGGGTCAAACAATACAAGGCCAGTGGCGGCGTGGTGATCTTTGCCGCCGACCTGTTGGCCCTGACCTTGCTCAAACCGCCCGGCGAAATGGGGGCCGACATTGTGGTGGGCACCACTCAGCGCTTGGGCATGCCCATGGGCGCTGGTGGCCCGCATGCCGCTTATCTGGCGTGCCGCGACGAATACAAGCGTTCCATGCCCGGCCGTCTGGTGGGCGTGAGTGTGGATGTGCACGGCAACCCGGCCTATCGCCTGGCCTTGCAAACCCGTGAGCAACACATTCGCCGAGAAAAAGCCACCTCTAATATCTGCACAGCCCAAGTGTTGCCTGCGGTGGTGGCCAGCATGTACGCGGTGTACCACGGCCCCGTTGGACTCACACGCATCGCGCGGCGCATTGCCAGTTACACGGCGGTGCTGGCCCAAGGCCTTAAAACCCTTGGGGTCTCGCTGCTGCACGACACCGCTTTTGACACCCTGACCATCGACTGCGGCAGCGCCACCCAAGCCGAGGCCTTGCACGCAAAAGCCGTAGCCAAACATTTGAACCTGCGCCGTTACGCCGGACAACGTGCTAGGTTTGCGGGCATCAGTTTGGACGAAACCACCACCCGTGAAGACATTGCCAGCTTGTGGGCGCTGTTTGCACAAGAGGGCCAAAAACTCCCCTCTATGGATGGCTTCGAAAAAGGCATTGAGCTGCTGATCCCGGAAGCCCTGCGCCGCACCAGCGCCTTTTTAACGCACCCGGTGTTCAACCGCTACCACTCAGAAACCGGCATGCTGCGCTACATCCGCCAGTTGTCTGACAAAGATCTGGCCCTAGACCGCAGCATGATCCCGCTGGGCTCTTGCACCATGAAGCTCAACGCCACCAGCGAGATGATCCCCATCACTTGGCCCGAGTTTGCCAACGTGCACCCCTTTGCCCCGGCTGAGCAATTGAAAGGCTACGCCCAACTGGACCAACAATTGCGCGAATGGCTGTGCCAAGCCACCGGATACAAAGGCATCAGCCTGCAACCCAACGCCGGATCGCAGGGCGAATACGCAGGCTTGCTAGTCATCCAGGCCTACCACCGTGCCCAGGGCCAAGGCCACCGCAACATTTGCCTGATTCCTTCTAGCGCACACGGTACCAACCCCGCCAGCGCCCAAATGGCCGGCATGCAAGTGGTGGTGACCCAATGCGATGCCAACGGCAACGTGGACATGAACGACCTGCAGGCCAAGTGCGAGCAACACAGCACCCACTTGGCGGCCGTCATGATCACGTACCCCAGCACACATGGCGTATTTGAGACGCAAGTCAAAGCGCTTTGCGAATTGGTGCACCAGCACGGCGGGCGGGTGTATGTAGACGGTGCCAACATGAATGCCCTGGTGGGCGTGGCAGCCCCCGGAGAATTTGGCGGCGATGTGAGCCACCTGAATTTGCACAAAACCTTTTGTATTCCGCACGGCGGTGGCGGTCCCGGCGTGGGCCCTGTCTGCGTGGTGGAAGACTTGGTGCCTTATTTGCCGGGCCATGCCACAGGTGGCGTGGCGGTGAACGGCGTGGGCGCGGTTTCTGCGGCCCCGCTGGGCAATGCCGCTGTGCTGCCCATCAGCTGGATGTATTGCCGCATGATGGGTGCCGAAGGTTTGAAACACGCCACCGAATCGGCTATTTTGGCGGCCAACTACATCAGCAAGCGCTTGACCGACCACTACCCAACGCTGTACGCCAGCGACAACGGTCAAGTGGCGCACGAATGCATTTTGGACTTGCGCGGTCTCAAGGACACCTGCGGCGTGATGGCCGAAGACGTGGCCAAGCGCCTGATGGATTACGGTTTTCATGCCCCGACCCTGTCTTTCCCCGTAGCCAACACTCTGATGGTGGAACCCACCGAGAGTGAGACCCTGGAAGAAATTGATCGCTTTATTGACGCCATGATCGCCATCCGCGAAGAAATCAGGCAAGTCGAAAACGGCATCTGGCCTCAAGACAACAACCCACTGAAAAACGCCCCACACACCGCTGCCAGTTTGCTGGGCAGTGAATGGGCGCGGCCTTACAGCCGTGAAATCGGTGCGGCACAAGCCCGACAAGTGACGGGCAGCGTGAAGTACTGGCCACAAGTGGGCAGGGTCGACAACGTGTATGGCGACCGCAACCTGTTTTGCAGCTGCCTGCCCCTGAGCGAATACAACAAATGAGCTGAAAAATGGTTGACAGCCTGCCCGGCTGTTGGCAATATGCAGGGCTTGCATCGGGAGAGACTGACCCGTGACAACAGGCAGCGCCGAAGGAGCAACCACCCCGGAAACTCTCAGGCCAATGGACCGATGCAAGCAGGTGCCTCAGACACGCAATGTGTCGGGTGCCAAACACTCTGAAGAGCGATCCAGGTTCGTCACTTGGGCCCACCGCAGGAGCAAGCCCCAAGCCTTTTTCTACAGGCCGGGTGAATCTCTCAGGTTTCAAACAGAGGGGGTCATGAAACACACATTCGGTGTGTTTGGTGTCAACCTGTTTGAGACGTCTGAACGAGAGAAATCACATGAAACACATGGTCATCATCGGTGGCGGCATCACGGGCGTCACCAGCGCCTATGCTTTGGCACAACAGGGATTCAAGGTCACCCTGATCGAAAAAAACCGTTACCCCGGCATGGAAACGTCTTACGCCAACGGCGGTCAATTGTCGGCCTCCAATGCCGAAGTCTGGACCCATCCTTCCACCATCATTAAGGGCCTGAAGTGGATGTTCAAAAGCGATGCCCCTTTGCTGATGAACCCCGCGCCCACATGGCACAAACTCAGCTGGATGGCCGAATTTGTCGCCGCCATTCCCCGCTACAAAGACAACACCATTGCCACCGCCAAACTCGCCATTGAATCGCGCGAACACCACTTTGCTTGGGCCAAGGCCGAGGGCATCGACTTTGACCACAAGCGCGAGGGCATTTTGCACATCTACCGCGACAAAAAGGGCTTCGACCATGCGGGCAAAGTCTCCAAGCTGCTGGCCCAAGGCGGCCTGCCACGCCGCGCGGTCACGCCCGACGAAATGAAAAGCATCGAACCCACTTTGCAAGGCGATTACTACGGTGGCTATTTCACCGAAAGCGACTCTACCGGCGACATCCATAAATTCACGTTTGGTCTGGCCAAAGCCTGCGAGCGTCTGGGCGTGAACATCCTCACCGAACACGAGGTCCTGAGCGTG
>CAMDXR010000284.1 GCA_945877725.1 Limnohabitans sp. Rim8 | reverse complement strand
TGGCGCGTTGCACCCCACGCGCCTCCAGTTGGGCCAGCAGGGCTTCGTCAAAGTGCAGCGCAGCCGTGGGGGCGGCCACCGCACCGGGCGCGCGCGCAAACACGGTTTGGTAGCGCCGGGCATCTTCCTCGGTGTCGCCGTGGGCGCTGGGGCCCGTGGGGCGCTCTATATATGGGGGGAGCGGCACAACCCCGTGTTTTTCCATGAGCGCATGGGGTTCGTCGCTCAGTTGCAGATGAAACAACTGGCCGTTTTCATGCGGCCAGCGCCCCAGCAGCACAGCGTCAAAACCGCCCTGTCTGGCCCCGCCCGCCAGGTACATCTTGCCGCCTAGCAGCGGTTTTTTGCTGACTTTCATGTGCGCCACCACCTGATGGCCGGGCAGCACGCGCTCGATCAGCAACTCCAGTTTTCCGCCCGAAGCTTTTTCGCCAAAAATGCGCGCCTTGACCACCTTGGTGTCATTGAAAACCAGCAGGTCACCCGAGTTGAGCAAGCCCGGCAGCTCGTGAAAGATACGGTCAGTCACCGCAGGCGATGCGCCGTCCAGCAAACGCGAACCGCTTCGTTCGGCGGCAGGGTGCTGGGCAATCAGTTCGGGAGGCAGATCAAAGTCGAAATCACTGAGCGTGAAATGGCGGGGGGAGGGCGAAGGCTGCGAGGAAGTGGTCATGGTGCAGGGCTGGACAGGCCCGAACAATTACAAAGAGAGGGATTTTGCCTGAAGGATATGTTGAGTGCGGATGCCGCAAAGCCCAGCACCCACGGCACAATCAGCCCATGCCCGCCCCGACTGACATGACCACCCAAGCGCCCAGACCTGCGCCAGCCAAGTCGCCAGCCAAAACGCTCAGCGCCCCGCAAAAGGCGCTGATTAAGCTGGGTTTGGTGCGCGACATTGATCTGGCCTTGCATTTGCCCCTGCGCTACGAGGATGAAACCCGCATCGTGCGGCTGCGCGATGCCCGCGAGGGCGATGTGGTGCAAATTGAGGCCACGGTGACGGCTTGCGAGATCACGATGCGGCCGCGCCGCCAGTTGTTGGTCACGGTGGACGATGGGTCGGACACTTGCGTGATGCGATTTTTCAGCTTTTACCCGTCGCACCAGAAGGCGTTGGCGGTGGGCAGCCGCATTCGGGCTCGGGGGGAAGTGAAGGGCGGTTTCATGGGTTTGACCATGATGCACCCGAGCTTCAAGGCGGCCGGGGGGCATTTGGCCGAGGCTTTGACGCCGGTTTACTCAACGGTGGCGGGGTTGGCCCAGGCGTATTTGCGCCGCGCGGTGATCACCGGGCTGAACCATGCCGACCTGAGCGAGACGCTGCCCAAGACCATGTCTTGGCCAGACCCCCGGGGGGCTTGGTCGCTGCGCGATGCCTTGCAGTTTTTGCACCACCCCACGCCCGATGTGTCGCTGGCGGCATTAGAAGACCGCAGCCATCCGGCTTGGGTTCGGCTCAAATGCGAGGAATTGCTGGCGCAGCAGTTGTCGCAGTTGACCGCCAAGCGTGAGCGCGATTTGTTGCGTGCCCCCCCTTTGAAGTTGCGGCCCGACGGTTTGTATGGGCAGTTGTTGGCCGCGTTGCCTTTTGGCCTGACTCAGGCCCAGCAGCGGGTGGGCAAAGAAATTGCCGCAGATTTGGCGCGCCAAGTGCCCATGCACCGTTTGTTGCAGGGCGATGTGGGGGCGGGCAAAACCGTGGTGGCGGCGCTGGCCGCCATGGTGGCCGTGAACGCGGGTTGGCAGTGCGCTTTGATGGCCCCGACCGAAATTTTGGCGAGTCAGCACTTTGCCAAGTTGGTCGGGTGGCTGGAGCCGCTGGGGGTCAAGGTGGCTTGGCTGACCGGCAGTCAGAAGAAAAAAGAGCGGGTGGCCATGTTGGCCATGATCGAGTCGGGCGAGGCGTCTTTGGTGGTGGGCACGCATGCGGTCATTCAAGAGCATGTGAAGTTCAAGAACCTGGCGCTGGCCGTGATTGACGAGCAGCACCGTTTTGGGGTGGCGCAGCGCTTGGCTTTGCGCAGCAAGATGCAAGCCGAGGGTATGGAGCCGCACATGCTGATGATGACGGCCACGCCGATTCCCCGCACGCTGGCCATGAGTTATTACGCCGATTTGGATGTCTCGGTGATCGACGAGTTGCCCCCGGGCCGCACCCCCATCGTGACCCGGGTGGTGTCGGACCACCGCCGCCATGAGGTGGTGGAGCGCATCGGGGCCCAGTTGCAGCAGGGGCGGCAGGTGTATTGGGTGTGCCCGTTGATTGAAGAGAGCGAGGCGCTGGATTTGACCAACGCCACCCAAACCCATGCCGATCTGAGCGAGGCTTTGCCTGGGGTGATGGTGGGTTTGCTGCATTCGCGCATGCCAGTGGCCGAAAAAAAGGCGGTGATGGACCTGTTCACCCGGGGTCAGATGGGGGTGTTGGTCAGCACCACCGTGATTGAGGTGGGGGTGGATGTGCCCAATGCGTCGTTGATGGTGATTGAGCACGCCGAGCGTTTTGGCTTGTCGCAGTTGCACCAATTGCGCGGACGCGTGGGCCGGGGCGCTGCGGCATCGGCTTGTGTGCTGTTGTATGGCACGCCTGAGGGGGGCCGCTTGAGCGAGACCGCCCGTGAGCGTTTGCGTGCCATGGTGGAGACCAACGATGGTTTCGAGATTGCGCGGCGCGATCTGGAGATTCGCGGCCCCGGCGAGTTTTTGGGGGCCCGGCAATCGGGCGCGGCTTTGCTGCGTTTTGCCGATCTGCAAACCGATACCCATTTGCTGGAGTGGGCCCGCACATTGGCCCCGCAAATGCTAGACCAGCAGCCTCATCTGGCCGAGCGCCATATTGGCCGCTGGTTGGGTGGAAAATCCGAGTACCTGAAAGCTTGAGGCTAAAAAACCAACCATGACCCTGACCGAACTCAAATACATCGTTGCCGTGGCCCGGGAAAAGCATTTCGGCAAGGCTGCCGAGGCGTGCTTTGTGTCGCAGCCCACCTTGTCGCTGGCCATTAAGAAGCTCGAAGAAGAGCTGGAGGTCAAGCTGTTTGAGCGCAGTGCCAGTGAGGTGTCGGTGACCTTGTTGGGGGAAGAAATCGTGCGCCAAGCGCAAAGCGTGCTGGAGCAGGCCGCAGAGATCAAGGAAATTGCCAAGCGCGGTAAAGATCCGCTGGCGGCCACCTTGCGGCTGGGCGTGATCTACACCATTGGCCCCTATTTGTTGCCCGATCTGGTGCGCCAGATCATCACCGACATTCCGCAAATGCCGCTGATGCTGCAAGAGAACTTCACCGTGCGTTTGCTGGAAATGCTGCGCACGGGGGAGATTGATTGCGCGATTTTGGCCGAGCCTTTCCCTGAGTCAGGCTTGGCGGTAGCGCCTTTGTACGACGAGACCTTTATGGCGGCCCTGCCGCTCAACCACCCCTTGGCCAAACAAGCCTCGATCTCCCCGGATCAGCTGAAAAACGAGACCATGCTGTTGTTGGGGACCGGGCACTGTTTCAGGGACCATGTGCTGGAGGTGTGCCCCGAATTTGCCCGCTATGCGAGCCAAACCGACGGCATTCGCAAGACCTTTGAAGGCTCGTCCCTGGAGACCATCAAGCACATGGTGGCCGCCGGCATGGGGGTGACACTGGTGCCTCGTTTGTCGGTGCCCGAGCTGAAGCCGGTTCACAAACGATCGGGCGGGCGGCATGAGTCGCCCGTGCGTTATTTGCCCATAGTTGACCCCGCAGGCGGCAAGCCGCCCACACGGCGTGTGGTGTTGGCCTGGCGGCGCAGTTACACCCGTTACGAAGCCATTGCCGCTGTGCGTAACGCTATTTATGCCTGTCCTTTATCGGGTGTCACGCGCCTGTCCTGAAGTTTTGAATGCGCTAGTGATGACTGAAAAAATAAAGCTTTATCTGGATTTGATCCGTTGGAACCGTCCCGCAGGTTGGTTGCTGTTGTTGTGGCCTACCTTGTCGGCCTTGTGGGTGGCGGCAGGCGGTTTTCCGGGCTGGCATTTGGTGCTTGTGTTCACGCTGGGCACGGTGCTGATGCGCAGCGCGGGTTGCTGCGTCAACGATGTGGCCGACCGGGAGTTTGATAAACACGTTAAACGCACTGCGCAACGCCCAGTAACCAGTGGCCGCATTGGCGTGAAAGAGGCTTTGGGTGTGGGCGTGGTGCTGGCGCTGATGGCATTTGCTTTGGTGCTGACAACCAATCGGGTCACGGTCGCTTGGTCTTTTGCTGCACTGGCCGTAACCTTGATTTACCCCTATGC
>CAMDXR010000283.1 GCA_945877725.1 Limnohabitans sp. Rim8 | reverse complement strand
CCTGGTGGATGAAGGGGTGCAATACGCCGACACCTTGCGCATGGCCGGGGTGGCGGTGGACCTGGAGATTTACAAAGGCGTGGTGCATGGCTTCATCACCATGGGCCGCGCCATTCCCGATGCCCTGCAAGCCCACGCCGACGCCGCACGCGCCTTGCGAACCGCCTTTGAAGTCACGGATACCCGGTCAAGCCGGGTATGACAAATTCAGGGTTAAGGCAAGACAAATTCAGGGTTGGGGCACGACGAATTCAGGGTTGGGGCACGAGGATTTCAGGGCAGGGATGTGACAATAAATTATGCTTACCCACACTGTCATACCCGCGAACGCGGGTATCTATCTTTTTTAAGGCTCTAATCCGTGAAACCAGTTTGCTCCTTACCTGTCATACCCGCGAACGCGGGTATCTATCTTTTTTGAGGCTCAAGCAATGAAACGTCAAGACTTCCGTTTTTGTCATCGCATGCGCGTTCGCTGGGTTGAGGTGGACATGCAAAAAATTGTCTTCAACGGCCATTACCTGATGTATTTCGACACAGCGGTCACCGAATACTGGCGGCATCTGGCCATGCCTTATGCCGAAACTTTGCACCAGTTGGGGGGGGATTTGTTTGTCAAAAAGGCCAGCGTCGAGTACCACGCCAGCGCCGAAATGGACGATTTCATGGATATTTGCATGCGCTGCGACCGCATAGGCAATTCGTCTATGACCTTTGCTGGGGCCATTTTCCGAGGCGATGAATTGCTCATCACCAGCGAATTGGTCTACGTCTATGCCGATCCGGTGGCTAAAAAGAGCCTGCCCATTCCCACCCCTTTGCGCGACATGATGCAAGGTTTTGAGCGCGGGGAAGACATGGTGCAGGTGCATTTGGGGTCTTGGCACGACTTCAAAAACCTGGCCTCGCCAGTGCGCAACGAAGTGTTTGTGCAAGAGCAAAATATTCCGCTCGAAATGGAGTGGGACCACGAAGACGACACCGCATTGCACGCGGTCTTGATCAACCGCATGGGCATGCCTTTGGCCACGGGCCGCTTGATGCAGCACGCGCCAGGCGTTGCACGCATTGGGCGCATGGCCGTCAAAAGGCAAATGCGCGGCAGCGATTTGGGGCACCGGGTGTTGCAGGCCCTGATGCAAGCAGCCAAAGACCGGGGCGACAAACAAGTCCTTTTGCACGCCCAATGCCGGGTAGAAGGCTTTTACAAACGCGCTGGCTTTGCGCCACAAGGGGCCGTTTTTGAAGAAGCCGGGATTGCGCACATCGAGATGGTGCGGGCGATTTAAAACCGCTTTTCTAACCCGCACCCGATATTCAGGGTGCTTTTAAAGGGTGCTTTTAAAGGCTGCTCAAATGTCCGCCAACAAGGCGTATGGCAGTGGTTGCAGGCTGAGCGCCACACCCTCAAGCCCTTGGGTTTGCCAGCCCGTGGCCATGCTTTCCAGGGTGCCGCTGACCAGTGCATCAAAGCCCTGGCCATCGGGCCGAGCGGCACACAACACCACGGTGGCGCATGCCTGATCGGGGTCGGCGGGGGTGTAAATCTCTTGTCCGGCCAGCAGGGCCACCGGGCTGTGTACCAGCGCGGTGCGCCGTTTCAGGGTGCCGCGAAACTGGCTGCGGGCCACCACTTCTTGCCCGGGATAGCAGCCTTTTTTGAAGTTCACGCCGCCCACGGATTCGTAATTCATCATTTGCGGCACAAAGGTCTCGAACAGGGCGTGGCTGACCAAAGTAACCCCGCTCATGGCTTCGGACCAATGCCATACATCCAAAGAAACTGGCGCAACAGAGGGCAAGGCTTGGCTTTGCGGGGCCAGCCAAAGTGCGCGCGGCACGGGCTTGGCCTCTAAAACCGCCGGGTAAAGGGCCACAACATGCGCCCCCCCGAACACGGCAGTCTGCCAAGGCGTTGCACCCCCTGCAGCTTGTCCGGCTTGCGCACCCATCGCGGTGTGGGCCGCGCCACCCAACAATCCCCGCAGCTGCCACTCGGCCGTGACATCGGACATTTTGACTTTCGCCCGCAGTACAAACATGGACAGGCGTTTCAGGGTTTGGGGCAATAAATCGAGGCTTAAAACCAATAAGACCGTGTCTGGGGCGGTTTTCAACACGACAAAGCTGGCCTGCATGCGACCCTTGGCCGAGCAAAAGGCCGCCAAACGCGCCTGCCCCACGGGCAACAGCAGCACATCGTTGCTGAGTTGGTTGTGCAAAAAATTGGCGGCATCTTCGCCCTGCGCCTGGATCACCCCCAAGTGGGGGAGGGGGCTGGCACCCTCCAAAACAGAGGACAAATGGACGGACATTTTGGGGCTGGTTTCGGCAAGGGTGTTCATGTTGCGGCTCGGTCATCGGGCAAGGCGTGAATTATCATCGCCTTCACGTTTTACACCCTCCAACAAGGACATGCTTGTGCCCAAAGGCCGGATGAAGTTACTGAAAAGCCTGCTGGGCATGGCCATGGCATTGACGCTGGTGTTGGGGGGCAGCGCCTATTGGTGGCTGGGCCAAGCTGTTCATTCGGGCACCGCGGCCCTTGATTTGTCGATTGAACCCGGCACTTCGCCCAAAGCCATCGCCCAAGCCGTGGCCGATGCGGGCGCGCAAACATCCCCTGTGTTGCTTTATGCGTGGTTTCGTTTGTCGGGGCAATCGCGTCAAATGCGGGCCGGGAGCTACGAAATTGCCCCGGGCACCTCGCCCCAACGCTTGCTGAACATGCTGGTGCGTGGGGAAGAAAGTTTGCGCAGCTTGACCTTGGTAGAGGGCTGGAGCTGGCGACAAGTTCGCCAAGCCCTGCGCAAGGCTGAGCAATTGAAACAAGACAGCCGAGGCTTGACTGACGACGAGTTGATGCGCCAACTCGGCCGTCCGGGCGTGGCCCCGGAAGGGCGGTTTTACCCCGACACTTATTCTTATGCCAAGGGTTCAAGCGACATGGCAGTGTTGCAACGCGCCATGAAATCCATGGACAAGCACTTGCAGGAGGCCTGGAATGCCCGGCAACCTGGCGTTTCGGTCAAATCGCCAGAAGAAGCCTTGATCTTGGCCAGCATTGTGGAAAAGGAAACCGGCAAAGGCTCGGACCGGCCTTTGATTGCGGGGGTTTTTCATAACCGTTTGCGCATTGGCATGCTGCTGCAAACCGACCCGACCGTGATTTATGGCTTGGGTGAAGCTTTTGACGGCAACTTGCGGCGTGTGCATTTGCGCAGCGATACCCCCTGGAACACCTACACCCGAGGCGGCTTGCCCCCCACGCCCATTGCCATGCCGGGCAAAGCCGCCCTGCTGGCGACCGTGCAACCGGCCACCACCAAGGCCCTGTATTTTGTGGCCAAAGGCGACGGCAGCAGTCATTTCAGCGCCACCTTGGATGAACACAACCGGGCCGTCAACCGCTACCAACGCGGCATGGCACCAAAGCCCGAATGAGGGGCTGACCCGAGCCTGCGACAATTGCTTTTTTCCAAAATTCACACACCATGACACGCGGTTTGTTCATCAGTTTTGAAGGCATCGACGGTGCGGGCAAATCCACCCACATTGATCGGGTGGCCCAATTGTTTCGCGCTGCGGGCCGCACCGTGGTGTTGACCCGCGAGCCCGGTGGCACCCCTTTGTCTGAAAAACTGCGTGAATTGGTGCTGCACGAACCCATGGACCCATTAACCGAGGCTTTGCTCATGTTTGCGGCCCGCCGCGAGCATTTGGTGCAAGTCATCGAGCCCGCACTGGCGCGGGGAGATGTGGTGTTGTGCGACCGATTTACCGATGCCACCTTTGCCTACCAAGGCGGGGGCCGGGGTTTTGACTGGCAAGTGCTGAGCCAACTCGAGCACATGGTACAGGCATTGCCCCATGGCCATTTGCGCCAGCCTGAGCTGACCCTTTGGTTTGACCTGGACCCCCACATTGCGGCGCAGCGCCTGGCTTCGGCCCGGGTGCCTGACAAGTTTGAATCGCAACCGGCTGACTTTTTTGCAGCAGTGCGGGCGGGGTATGCAAAGCGCCAATCGGAAATGCCCAGTCGTTTTGCTCAGATTGATGCATCTCAGAGCATGGACGCCGTGGGCACTGAGGTGGTCCGCGTGGTCACGGCTTGGCTGCAAAAGGTTTCGGCATGAGCGCGGTTCTGAACGCCCCTTGGATTTCACGCCAAGCCACCGATTTATTGGCCCAACGGGGACATGCTTGGTTGTTGCAGGGTCCCTCCGGCTTGGGCCAATACGATTTGGCGCTGGCTTTGGTTTCGGCCTGGTTG
>CAMDXR010000282.1 GCA_945877725.1 Limnohabitans sp. Rim8 | reverse complement strand
AGCAGGTAGGGCGCCGCCAACAAACTGCGCCAGTCACCCGCAGGGGCGCCGACAAAGTCAGGGTCGGCCACGTATTGCGCCCGATCGGCAAAGGCCAGTCGCGAGGCTTCGGTGTAACGGTGCAACCAGTCGGGGGAGGGCAGGCCTTCGGCCATTTCGGCAGATTTAGGCGCGGTGTTGGCCAGCAGCCCCAAAATTTGACCGATGGCAATCTGACCGGAAGACGGGGGAGGAAAGCCACAAACACGGTAGGCCCGTGCTTGGGCGGTGTGGTCAAAACACAAGGCCTCGCGGGAGCGGGGTTTGTAATCACGCAAATCTTGCAGGCTCAAGGTGCCGGGCCGAGGTTCCGCCTGTGTGCGTTGCACGATGGCCTGCGCCACGGGTCCCTCGTGCAGGGCGCGGCTGCCCTCAGTGGCCATGCGTCGCAACACATGGGCGTATTCCGGGTTTTTCAGCACATGGCCCACTGGCCAAGCCTGGCCTTGGGCGTTGTAGAAAAACTTCAGGGCCAAGGGGTCTTTTTTCAAATGCGGATCAGAGGCCAACAAAGTGTTCAGGCGTGGACTGATCTTGAAGCCCTGCTCAGCCAGAACCATGGCGGGTTCAAACAACCTGGCCCAAGGCAACACGCCATGTTGACGGTGGGCCGCCTCCAGCATGCGCACGGCTCCGGGAACCCCGACCGAGTGACCGCTTAAAACGGCATTGTCAAAAGACAGGGCTTTGCCATCTGGCCCGATAAACATGTCTGCCTTGGCACCCGCAGGCGCGGTTTCGCGGCCATCGTGTGCCGTGACTTTTTGGCCATCGAAGTGCAACAAAAAGGCCCCGCCGCCAATGCCGCTGGATTGCGGCTCCACCAGTCCCAGCACCAGTTGTACCGCAATCGCCGCATCCAGCGCCGAGCCTCCGGCGCGCAATATCTGGTGCCCGGCATCGGTGGCCAAGGGGTTGGCCGCCGCCACCGCCTGCCGGTTGTAAGCCCAGCCGGGTTTGTCCGTGTTGCCACTGGCCGCCTCGGGCTGCTCAGGCATGCTGTAACGCCAAGTGGCGGCAGGCGGGGGCGAACTGCAAGCGCTCAACAGCGCCACACAGGCCAGGGTGATCAAGTTCAGGTTTAAGCGCATGCAACCTCCTTAAACGACCATCCTATCTTTAACGCCTGTTTAATAAACTTCTGGTTTCCCCTGCTTGCCTCAATTCAGACGATTTTTTGAGCTAGTCAAAAGTCGCAACTCACTTCGGCGCTAACCGAATCGCTCCATCCAGTCGGATCACTTCGCCATTCAGCATGTCGTTTTCGATGATGTGTTTGGCCAGTTTGGCGTAGTCTTGTGGCGTGCCCAGGCGGCTTGGAAAGGGCACACCGGCTGCCAAAGCATCTTGCACTTCTTGCGGCATGCCGAAAAGCATAGGGGTGCCAAAAATGCCCGGGGCGATGGTCATGTTACGAATGCCGTTGCGGGCCAAGTCGCGGGCAATGGGCAGGGTCATGCCGACAATGCCGCCTTTGGAGGCGGCATAAGCGGCTTGGCCAATCTGGCCATCGTAGGCGGCCACGCTGGCGGTGCTGATCAGCACACCGCGTTCACCTGTGGCTTCGGGTTCGTTTTTGCACATGGCCTCGGAGGCCAAGCGAATCATGTTGAAGCTGCCCACCAAATTGACCATGATGGTCTTGGTGTAAAGCGCCAGGTTGTGTGCGCCATTTTTGCCCACGGTTTTTTCGGCCGGGGCAATGCCCGCGCAGTTCACCAAGCCCATCAGTTTGCCCATGGCCACGGCTTGGGCCACCACAGCCTGACCATCGGCCTCGTTGCTCACATCGCATTTGACAAACGCCGCGCCGATTTCTTGGGCCAAAGCCTCGCCTTTTTCGGCTTGCATGTCGGCAATGACGACTTTCGCCCCACTGGCCACCAACATGCGGGCTGTACCCTCTCCCAGTCCCGAAGCACCGCCCGTGACGATGAAAACTTTGCCTTGAATGTCCATGCTTTTCTCCAAAATTTGATTGACGTTACGTCAACGTCAATTATGCACAAGCTGAGCCCTTGTTGTTGCATTTTGATGGCTTGGCATGTGTGCTTTAAAGCCGCAAGGTCATCCTGGGGGTGACCGCAGGCCCCTGATGTAAGCTGAAAAATCCCCGACTTAAATGCCCGGTTTGAGGCCGGCTCTTCCTGGGCTGCGTACAAAGCCATGCTTCAATGCGGCTTGTCCTTTTTACTGGCCTTTTGCCTCGTCATTCATGCCCTCCACGACTTCAATTGCGCCTTTGCCTCTGACTTCAAACGAGCTTGGCTGGCCTCTTACAGCCCGCATTTTTCTGATTGTGGGGGCTCTTAGTGCCTGTTCCAGTGTGGTTTTCAGTGCCGCTTTTGCCCATTTGCCGGTGTTTGCCTCGGGGATTCCCGTCATGGTTCAAACCGCTTTGACGCAGCAGCAGTTTCACTCGCTGGGTTTGATTTTGGTCGGGCTGGCCGCGCCGCGCTTTGGTGCTTCACGCTGGTGGTTGGCCGCGGGGTGGCTGATGTGTGCCGGTTTGCTGCTCTTCAGCTTCAACCTGTATCTGCGAAATATTTGGGCTGTGGACACCTTCAGAGCCGGTGTTCCCTGGGGGGGTGGTGCCTGGATTTTGGCTTGGTTGAGTTTGGCTTTAGCGTTTATCGGGGCCAGAGATCATCTTGGGCGTCCTTGATTCAAAGGTTTTTTCAATCAAGTCGATTGGAACAATTCATGGGCGTGGACTCAGTAGTAACCCTTGGATCGATTATCATTACTACCAATGAGTAATCTCATTCGATAGTTTTTTTAAACCAACCCAAGGAAACACCATGTCCTCTTTGATCAATACGCAAGTTCAGCCCTTCAAGACACAAGCTTTCCACAATGGCAAGTTTGTTCAGGTCTCCAACGAAACCCTCAAAGGCGAGTGGTCGGTGCTGATTTTCATGCCCGCCGCGTTCACTTTCAACTGCCCCACCGAAATCGAAGACGCGGCAGACAACTATGCCGATTTCCAGAAAGCCGGTGCCGAGGTCTACATCGTGACCACCGACACCCACTTTTCACACAAAGTCTGGCACGAGACATCGCCAGCAGTCGGCAAGGCCAAGTTCCCCTTGGTGGGCGACCCAACGCACCAGTTGACACGCGCATTCGGCGTGCACATTGAAGAAGAAGGTCTGGCACTGCGCGGCACTTTCATCATCAACCCCGAAGGCATGATCAAGACAGCCGAAGTGCATTCCAACGAAATCGCCCGTGACGTGTCTGAAACCTTGCGCAAGCTCAAGGCTGCTCAGTACACCGCCGCTAACCCAGGCCAAGTGTGCCCAGCCAAGTGGAAAGAAGGCGCCAAGACCCTGACCCCTTCCCTGGACTTGGTCGGCAAGATCTGATTTCATGACTACGCCCTGTACCTCAGGGCTGCGTTTGAAGATGCCCTGCTGTGCAGGGCGTTGAGTTCAGCGCATGCGGGTCACAAGCCTGCGTGTGTTGCGCCCAACGATCTCTCAACCCAACTTGAAACCCTGGCCTGCGTCACAAGCGCAGGATGCATTCCAGAACCCACTGAAAACCGGAGACTTTCATGCTCGACGACACCCTCAAAGCCCAGTTGCAGCAATATTTGGCCTTGTTGCGCCAGCCCATTCAGCTGATCGCCTCCCTTGATGACAGTGAGACGGGTGTGCAGATGCGCGACTTGTTGAACACCATCGTGGGTTTGTCTGACAAAGTGACTTTGGACACTTCTGGTAATGACGTGCGCAAACCCTCTTTTGTGGTGGCACGCGAAGGCCAGTCCACCGGGGTGCGCTTTGCCGGTTTGCCTTTGGGCCACGAATTCACCTCGCTGGTCTTGGCGCTGCTGTGGACGGGGGGGCACCCGCCCAAAGTCGAGCCAGACGTGATCGATAGCATCAAAGCGCTGGACGGCGACTTCAACTTCGAGGTCTACATGTCTTTGACCTGCCACAACTGCCCTGATGTGGTTCAGGCCCTGTCGCTCACGGCCATCTTCAACCCCAAGGTCAAAACCGTGGTGATTGAGGGGGGTGCCTTCCAGAAAGAAGTTGAGGACCGTCAAATCATGGCCGTGCCCATGGTGTTCCTGAACGGCCAGGTGTTTGGTTCTGGCCGCATGACCGTCGAAGAAATCGTGGCCAAGCTGGACACCCATGCGGGGGGGCGTGACGCTGCCAAGTTGGACGCCAAAGACCCGTTTGACGTTTTGATTGTGGGCGGAGGCCCTGCTGGCGCGGCCGCCGCCGT
>CAMDXR010000281.1 GCA_945877725.1 Limnohabitans sp. Rim8 | reverse complement strand
CTTCGTCTGATTTAAGTTGAGCTTGTTTTCTCATGTTTTTCCTTTCAATTTCTGTTTAAACCGGTCAATTGGCCACAACGGTGCATCAGCACTAGGTTGAACAAATTATCCGGGGCACTGTTTTCAACAATCCAATTGCCAAAATAGTCAATTTAATTGACAGTCAATTTTATTGACAATATTAAGAATTTGCAAGTTTTATCAATAAATTGATATAGCCATGTCTTGATACAACATTTTTGTCACATGACCTGATGGCGATCCCTCTCAATATCATTACAATGCAATAAATTCTTTACGTTAAAAGATTAATTTTGCAAGATACCGACCGTTCAGCATCCAACCCCGCGAAACACCAGGCCGTGTTGATGCGCGAGTCGGGCCTGTCGGCCTCGCATGTCGCCAAAGCAGTGGGGTTAAGTGCGCCCACCGTCTTGGCACTGCACCGCGCATTCAAGGCGGGTGGCTGGGATGCGGTCGACCAACGCGCCCGGGGACGGCCGCGTTTGCCCCAAAGCTGCGACGCACCACAGGTCATCGTCGATGCCTTGGTTGGACTCCTTCCTGAAAAGGCGAATTTAGGCTCTGAAACGCCTGCTTTATGGTCCTTCGAATCATTGGCGCAATGGCTTGCCCAGCAACAATCCACACCTTCAGAACGACGGTCAGTGCAAAGGCGACTGGGTCAATGGGGTTGGCTGCCTGAACCATCGGTTGCCGCTCAACCAGAAACCTTGGTTCGCCCCAAAACCACAAAAGCCGTTATTCAAGCGGGAACCCACACGCCCCGCCAAAAGGGCGTTCATCTGCTGTGGGCGCGCGATGCGCGGGGTGCACTTGGGTGGCTCGTGCTTGCACACCCCCCCACAGATGCCGACTACCGTGACTTTGCCCAACGCTTGCTTAAGCAATTCCCCCGAGGTTACCGCTTGCAATTGGCATTTGCCGGCGCAACTTTTACCCCTTTGTTCAACGAATGGCTGCAATCGAACAGCCAACTGGTTGAGTTAACTCCATCTGCGCCGAACGCCAGTTTGGACACACAAACCTCCCCGCCAACCTCCATGACACGCCAGAACATGAATGCATCCACCACAGATCGCCGTGCCTCCTCCTCTAATCCGATCACCCCGGCAAAGCTGACGCATCTGCAGCGCCTAGAAGCCGAAAGCATCCACATCATGCGCGAGGTGGTGGCCAGTTGTGACAACCCGGTCATGCTTTACTCCATCGGTAAAGACAGTGCGGTCATGCTGCATCTGGCGCTCAAGGCTTTTTATCCGGCAAAACTGCCTTTTCCTTTGCTGCATGTGGATACCGGCTGGAAGTTCCGGGACATGTATGCCTTTCGCGACCGCATGCAGGCGCAGCACGATTTCAAGCTCTTGGTGCACCAAAACCCTGAGGGCTTGGCCATGGGCATCAACCCCTTTACCCACGGCTCCCAAATCCACACCGACATCATGAAAACCCAGGGCTTGAAGCAGGCACTGGACCAGTACCAGTTTGACGCGGCCTTTGGCGGCGCACGGCGCGACGAAGAAAAGTCGCGTGCCAAAGAACGTATTTTTTCTTTTCGCAGCGCACAGCATCGCTGGGACCCCAAAAATCAGCGCCCAGAGTTATGGAACTTGTACAACACCCACAAAAACAAGGGCGAAAGCCTGCGTGTGTTTCCTATCTCTAATTGGACGGAGCTCGACATCTGGCAGTACATCTACCTGGAAAATATACCGATCGTGCCCTTGTACTTTTCGCAAGAACGCCCAGTGGTGGAACGTGACGGCGCACTGATCATGGTGGACGACGAGCGCATGCCGTTACGACCCGGCGAAGTGCCCATGCTCAAAAAAGTGCGCTTTCGTACCCTGGGTTGCTACCCGCTGACGGGTGCTGTGGCATCGCAAGCGAACACCCTGCCGCAAATCATTCAAGAAATGTTGCTCACCACAACATCTGAACGCCAAGGCCGCGTGATTGACCATGACAGCGCCGCTTCGATGGAAAAGAAAAAGCAAGAGGGGTACTTTTAAATGGCACACACCAGCGACCTGATTGGCCAAGACATTGAGGCCTATTTGCACCAGCACCAGCACAAGGGCTTGTTGCGTTTTATTACCTGCGGCAGCGTCGACGACGGCAAAAGCACCCTGATTGGGCGATTGCTGTACGACAGCAAAATGATTTTTGAAGACCAGTTGCAAGCCTTGGAAGCCGACAGCAAGCGCATCGGCACGCAAGGCCAAGAGATTGACTTTGCACTCTTGGTCGATGGACTGGCCGCCGAACGTGAGCAAGGCATCACCATCGATGTGGCGTATCGATTTTTCTCAACCGATCAGCGCAAATTCATCGTGGCAGACACGCCAGGACACGAGCAATACACCCGCAATATGGTGACCGGGGCATCCACTGCCGATGTGGCCGTGGTGTTGGTGGACGCACGCAAAGGTGTGCTGACCCAAACCCGGCGGCACAGTTACTTGGTGCACCTGATGGGCATACGCCAAGTGGTGCTGGCCATCAACAAAATGGACATGGTGGACTACAGCCAGACGCGATTTGATGAAATCAAACAAGACTACCTGGCGTTTGCCGGCCAATTGCCCGGTTTGACCGTGACGCCCATTCCCATGTCGGCCCTAAAGGGGGACAACATCACGACCCCCAGCCACCGCATGCCCTGGTTTCATGGCAGCACACTGATGGGTTACCTCGAAACCGTGCCACTGTTACAAGACCGCTTGGCGCAGTTACCGTTTCGCATGCCTGCTCAGTGGATCAACCGCCCCAACCAAGACTTTAGGGGCATTTGCGGCACCATCGCTTCGGGCGAAGTGCACGCGGGCGATACGGTGCGCGTACAACCCTCGGGGCGTGAAGTGAAGGTGGCACGTATCGTCACGCAATCAGGCGACCTGGAACACGCAGTGGCCGGGCAGGCCGTGACGCTGACCCTGGCCGAAGAAGTCGATGTGTCGCGCGGCGACATGCTCAGCGCCCCCCAAGCCCCGGCTACCGTGGCCGACCAACTCCAGGCCCACATCGTGTGGATGTCTGCTGAGTCTTTGTCACCCGGTCGAAATTATTGGCTCAAGTGCGGCACACAAATCGTGAACGCCAGCGTGACCCGAATCAAACACTTGGTGAATGTCAACACCCTGGAACACATGGCCGCTGAAAAGCTGGACTTGAATGTGGTGGCCGAGTGCAATCTGGCCACCGACAAGCCACTGGTGTTTGACGCTTATGCCGACAACAGCGCCACCGGTGGCTTTGTGCTGATTGACCGCATCACGCACCTGACCGTGGGTGCGGGTGTGATTGACCATGCGCTGCGACGTGCACAAAATGTGATGCCGCAGTTTTTTGAAATCAACAAAACTGCCCGCGCGGCACTCAACCAGCAAAAGCCCTGCGTGCTCTGGTTCACGGGCCTATCAGGTTCAGGCAAAAGCACCATTGCCAACGAGTTAGAAAAACAGCTTTTTGCCATGGGTCGCCGCACCTACGTGCTGGATGGCGACAACGTTCGCCATGGCCTGAACAAAGACCTGGGCTTTACCCAAGAAGACCGCATAGAAAACATCCGCCGCGTGGCCGAAGTAGCCAAGCTGATGGTGGACGCGGGCCTGATCGTGATCACCACTTTTATATCGCCCTACCGCGCGGACCGGGCGATTGCCCGCAGCCTGTTTGCACCGGGTGAGTTCTTTGAAGTGTTTATAGATACGCCAGTAGAACTGTGCGAGCAGCGCGACCCCAAAGGCTTGTATAAAAAGGCACGGCGTGGGGAGATCAAGAACTTTACGGGGATTGATTCGGCGTTTGAGGTGCCGGAGAAGCCGGAGGTACGATTGAGCACTAGTAATCAAGACAATTCAGAAAATATTGCTCACCTTATTCATTTAATAGGTCTGCAATAACAACAAGCAAAAAGATCAATGCGAATCAAGCGCTTCATACCAATCGATTTCCTCACGGAAAGCTGAAAAAAACCGATTTTTCAGATCATCATCGACTGTAGATGCAATTTTAGGCGATACATTTTTAACCATTGGAAAATCATCGAGCCTTAATTTTTCTTGCAAATATGCCACTGCTGAATCAAAATTTTCATACTTGAAAATTCTATTTACACCCACGTCACCATTTTCATCGAGTACAAAAGATCGGCACATAGATAGATTTTTTTTATTCATTGTTTTTTTATGAATTAAAGACTCAAGATATTCCTCTAATGTCGTGTTACCGAGAAATCGTTCGGGTGCTTTTTTGAGTTT
>CAMDXR010000280.1 GCA_945877725.1 Limnohabitans sp. Rim8 | reverse complement strand
TTGCGGGGATCTGTGCCGACAGGAGGGGTAACGGAAGCGCTCATGCTGTGATTTTCCATCATCTCCAAACCAAAACCGCTGCAACAGCGATCCAGCCAAGACACAGGTTGGTCAAAACGAATGGGTGAATCTGGGCTAACGCCCGCCCGGCGGCTGGCCAGTCAGACAGAGCTACCGCATTTTTTAGTCGTTTGAAGGGTGCAAACCAGATGTGTGCAAAAACAGTACACATGGCCAAACCAAGGATCGACATGGCGTGCCAGCCCCTCGGAGCCAGTTGCATATCGGATACGGACAACATCCAGAAGCCCGAGATCAGCAACAGCAAGATGGAAATCCATACAAAAAGGAAAAACCGCGACAAAACATCGGTCATCAGGACCAGTCTTTCTGGGGGGGCCATTCTTGAAATGACCACCGGCCGAAGGACCCAAACCAGCAGCGACATACCACCCAGCCAGATAACACCAGCTGCCAAATGAAAAAGCTTAAACCATTCGTACATATTAATAATTAGTTTTTGATTTTGGAGGGTGAAATGTGATGAATTGTCGGGTTTCCTCTTATCAATTGCCGAAATGGGGGCATCACAAGTGAGAAGGCTTACGCAACAGTGTAGGTCCTCTTACAGTGAAATTTATGGCTTATAATGCAAGACTGTTATCTATGCTGTCAGGCATGTAACCTGGATGTAATCAACGGTGGGCAAAATAACCAAATCAAGAGTTGATTCGCAGGGTGATGATCTTGAGCAAGATGGCATCAAAACATTAACGCCAGAAGAAGCTGCTGAAGTCAAAAAAAAATTGCGCTCACTTTCCGTATGGAAAGTAGTGGCCTACCAAGTTCTGGTGGGTGCGATTCTGGTGCTTTTGTCGATGTGGATCACTGGCAATTTGGCTGTGGCGGTATCTGTTGGATACGGCGCATTGTCTGTCATAGTTCCGGCGGCTGTTTTTGCCAGGGGCATGTCCCGACAAGTCAGCTCAGTGAATGCGGGTGCTGCTGTCTTTGGTTTTCTGTTTTGGGAACTCATCAAAATAGCTTTGACGTTAGTCATGTTGACTGCATCAAACTGGTGGGTGAAGGATTTAAGTTGGCCTGCCATGTTGGTGGGCTTGGTGGTAACCATGAAGGTGTATTGGATAGCTCTGGGTTTTAACTCGGTGTTTTATTCAAAAATCAAACTTACATAGAGCGAAAAAAATGTCTGCAGCTGCCGCGCCTACCGCTGGTTCGTATATCAGTCACCATTTGACCCATTGGCAAAACAAGCCAATGTCAGGCGTCATTGACTTTTCGGTCTATAACATCGACTCCATTTTTTGGTCGGTTCTTTTGGGTGTTGTTGGAAGCTTACTGCTTTGGAAAGCCGCTCGCAAAGCAACCTCGGGGGTCCCTGGACGTTTTCAGGCGGCCGTAGAGATACTGATTGAAATGGTGGATAACCAAGCTAAAGGCATTGTTCACAATGCGCAAAGTAGAAAGCTTGTATCCCCTTTGGCGCTTGCGGTGTTTGTCTGGATCTTCCTGATGAACTCCATGGACTTTTTACCAGTCGATTTGTTTCATGGCATCTTTGTGGCAACCGGGTTGGACGCCTCAATTCACTACTTCCGTGTAGTGCCAACAGCCGACTTGTCGACTACCTTGGGTTTATCTACCTCGGTTTTGTTGATTTGCCTCTTCTACAACATCAAGATCAAAGGTATGGGCGGCTGGTTTCATGAATTGACCACAGCCCCATTTGGTGGCCATCCCATTTTGTGGCCCATCAACTTTGCATTTCAGATGATTGAATTTATGGCCAAAACGGTATCGCATGGTATGCGACTGTTTGGCAACATGTATGCCGGTGAATTGGTGTTCATGTTGATTGCGCTCATGGGTGGCACTGCTGCCCTTTCATTGACTGGAATTTTGTTGCCTTTGGGGCACATCATTGCAGGTTCAGTTTGGGCCATATTCCACATCATGATTGTCGCGCTGCAAGCCTTCATCTTCATGATGCTTACCCTGGTTTATATTGGTCAAGCGCACGACGCGCATTGATTGATAGATTCAATTTCAGTTTCTCAACCTTCCATCAACATCCTTAGGAGCAACAATATGGAACACGTCCTCGGTTATGTCGCACTCGCAGCTGGCCTCATCATTGGTTTGGGTGCCATCGGCGCATGTATCGGTATCGGCATCATGGGCAGCAAGTACCTTGAAGCTGCTGCTCGTCAGCCAGAACTGATGAACGAACTGCAGACCAAGATGTTCTTGTTGGCCGGTCTGATTGACGCCGCTTTCCTGATTGGCGTCGGTATCGCCATGATGTTCGCTTTTGCGAATCCCTTTGTCTTGAAGTAATTACTGACCAGACCCAAAGAAAGGTGTTGTCGTGAGTATTAACGCAACCCTGTTTATTCAAGCGATCGTGTTTGCGATCTTGGTGTGGTTCACGATGAAATTCGTGTGGCCACCCATCGCATCTGCCTTGGATGAACGTGCACAAAAAATCGCCGACGGTCTTGCTGCTGCAGACAAAGCCAAATCCGAACTCACCAACGCCAACCAGCGTGTTGAGGCCGAATTGGTGAAGTCTCGCACGGAAACTGCGTCGCGTTTGGCTGACGCCGAAAGACGCGCCCTGGTCATCATTGAAGAGGCCAAGGCTCGTGCAACGGAAGAAGGCAACAAAATCATTGCTTCGGCTAAAGCCGAAGCAGAGCAGCAGGCTGTTGGTGCACGCGAAGCTTTGCGTGAACAAGTAGCAGTTCTGGCCGTCAAGGGTGCTGAGCAGATTCTCCGTAAGGAAATCAATGCTGGTGTTCATGCGGATCTGCTGAGCCGCCTCAAGACCGAGCTGTAAAAAGCCCAAGCCAGAGAAGACTATGGCAGAAATTGCTACCATCGCCCGCCCTTATGCTGACGCGCTTTTTAAGGCGCAGGCATCCGACCTCGCTGGCACAGCCATTTGGCTGGATGAACTCGCTGCAGTGGCAGAAAATGCGCAATTGCAACAGTTTGCCGACAGCCCAAAAGTGTCCGATGATCAGGTTTTTGAACTGATTTCAGGTGTTATGTCAACACGTCATAGTGTTGACTTACCCGAGGCTGGAAAAAATTTCCTGCACTTGGTGATCGAAAACCACCGTCTCAGTGCACTGCCTGAAGTCGCGCATCAGTTTCGGGCCCTTGTGAATGCACAAGGCGGAACCGCTGATGCCGTTGTACACAGCGCATTTCCAATTGACGCAGCGGCTTTGGCCGATTTGTCGTCAACGCTCGAAAAGCGCTTTGCTCGCAAACTCAACGTCAGCGTCGAACTGGATGTCTCCCTGATCGGTGGCATTCGTGTGGTGGTGGGCGACGAGGTACTAGATACCTCTGTCAAGGCCCGTCTGGAACAAATGAAATCGGCACTCACCGCGTAATGCGGATTGAGACCGGACATATTTAAAGAAAGAAGGAAAGAGTCATGCAACTCAATCCCGCAGAAATTTCTGAACTCATCAAGAGCCGCATTGAAGGGCTGTCCGCCAGCGCCGATATCCGCAACCAAGGCACAGTAGTGTCTGTGACTGACGGTATTGTTCGCGTTCACGGATTGTCCGATGTGATGCAGGGCGAAATGCTCGAATTCCCGTCCACAGCAGACGGCGCTGCCACCTTTGGCCTCGCCCTGAACTTGGAGCGTGATTCGGTTGGCGCTGTGATCTTGGGTGAGTACGAGCACATCTCAGAAGGCGATACTGTCAAGTGCACAGGCCGCATTCTGGAAGTCCCGGTAGGCCCTGAGTTGATTGGCCGCGTGGTCAATGCTTTGGGTCAGCCCATTGATGGCAAGGGTCCAATCAACGCCAAAATGACCGACGTGATCGAAAAAGTCGCTCCGGGCGTGATCGCGCGTAAATCGGTTGACCAACCTATGCAGACTGGCCTGAAGTCAATCGACTCGATGGTCCCGGTTGGACGTGGTCAGCGCGAATTGATCATTGGTGACCGCCAGACGGGTAAAACCGCTGTGGCCATTGACGCAATCATTAACCAAAAAGGTCAGAACATGACCTGCGTTTATGTCGCGATTGGCCAAAAAGCCTCGTCGATTAAAAACGTGGTGCGTGCGTTGGAGCAAGCGGGCGCGATGGAGTACACCATTGTGGTGGCAGCCTCTGCCTCTGAATCTGCAGCGATGCAATATGTGTCAGCCTACTCAGGTTGCACTATGGGCGAATATTTCCGTGACCGTGGTGAAGACGCCTTGATCGTTTATGACGATCTGTCCAAGCAAGCGGTGGCTTACCGTCAAGTGTCGCTGCTGTTGCG
>CAMDXR010000279.1 GCA_945877725.1 Limnohabitans sp. Rim8 | reverse complement strand
CGCGAGATGCAGGTGATTGATCCACTCTTTTTGGGCTTTGCATTGGTGATCCCTTTGGTGAATGCTTGCTTTACTTTGGCCTTGTCACACGGGGCGGGATTGTCCGACGGGGATGCCTTGATGCTGGCGACATTGGCTGCCAGTGCCTCTTACATAGTGGTTCCAGCGGTGGTCCGTGCTGCCATACCCGAGGCTAACCCGGGTATTTATTTCACGATGGCTTTGGCCCTGACGTTTCCATTTAATGTGATCATCGGCATTCCGCTGTATTTCCATTTGTTGAATTATTTTTAAGAGAGTGACTTTGCACACTCACAACACACTGATGTCATGGAGTTCTGAACATGCGTTCTCTTGAACCAAAGAAGCTATTGACCTTGATCACCGCGCATGCGATCAAGGGCATTGTGATTGAAAGATTGAAATCCCGCGAGGTAGGCGGGTACACCATGGTGGACGCAACAGGCGTCGGCGCTTTTGGTGTTCAGTCCGGAGCACTTGACAGTGATTCGAACGTGCTCATATATGTGATCTTGTCGGAGGCGCGTTTAAACGTCCTGCTTGAAGACTTCGACGATCTCATGAATCGCTCTTACAGGGTCAAATTTATCGTGACCGATGTGATGATTCTGCCCCGAAAAAAACCGTCTGTGACGAGTGCCGGATAGTCAATAGACTGCACACACGCCACGAAAAATCAACATGGAAATCAATTCCACGACCAAAAAACTCTTGTTCAACACCGTTCGTGTAGACACTGTTTTGGAAGACGGTAGCCAAGGCTCTGGGACAGCGTTTGTGGTCAAGCATGACCAACTGCGCAGCAGTCACACGTTCATTGTCACGAACCGACATTTGGTCGATGGGGTTCGTCAAGGTGGATTGGTGTTTACACAGAAGCGCAATGGGCAGCCCCTGCTCGGTCAGCGCTTTCAACTCAATATTGATCAGTTCCCGCAGGCATGGTTTGGACACCCAGATCCAACGGTGGATCTCTCCATTATTCCCATGCGTCCTCTGGAGCAGGCGGCAAATTCCCAAGGGGTGGAGCTTTACTACCAGCCGATTGACACACGTTTGATCCCCGATGAATCGGCGACACGTGCGCTTGATGCCCTTGAGGAGGTCTTGTTTGTCGGTTACCCCAGCGGCGTTTGGGACCAGGTCAATTTGATGCCCATCATGAGACGCGGCACAACGGCCACCCCAATTGCTTTGAATTTTGAGGGACGTCCTGAGTTCTTGATCGATGCCGCTGTTTACCCAGGCTCAAGTGGCAGCCCGGTATTTGTTTACCTGCCAGAAACTTTGCGGCCAGCGCAAAGTGTGGTCAAGAAATTTTTGTTTGCGGGTGTTGTGGCGGCAGTTTTTTTTCGTGAAGAGGCCAATCGTCCTGTTGTCACGCCCGTACCACCCAATGGTCAGGGTATGGTGATGGGATCTGAGATGATCGATCTGGGCTTGGTGATCAAGTCTCAGTCAGTACTTGAGGTCATCAACGCCTACTTGGGAAAATGGCGGGAGTAGCCATCAAGCCCTTAATTGCTAATTTGTAAAGTTCACATGCAAGACAAAATGATTTACAGCGGCTTCAATGAAGACTCGCACGGAATGACAATGCTGGGGCGGGTTGTTCTTGATGCTTGGTTGTTTGATCTCTTGCCCCGCAGCGAAGACTGCAAAGGTTGGGATCTCAATCGCATGCAGCAGCTCATGGACAAGGTGTCGCAGGCTTGGGATATCCACGGCTCCTTACCGAGTCGCTTGCCGCAGGACCTTCAGCAACGCCATTCGGAGTTGTATGCATGGGCTTCTGATCGAGGTCGCACTATGGGATGGGACCCTGAACTCGGAGATGACGATTGATCGTTGGCCTGCGCTGAATTCAATCTCTGGCCAGTTATGGCATGCGTGAACCGAATTGTTTAGCCAAATGGCTTTGTGCGTTTTCGAGTACGAAGTGGCGAAAAGCCTCGGCAGCGGGTGACAGTGTTTTGGTCATCATATGCACCACATTCCATGCCCGCTCCACGGGCGTTTTTTGCACATCCAAAATGCACAGTTGTTGGGTTTGAAGCTCAAGCTCAATGGTGTGCGTCGATAAAAAACTCAAACCCAAGTTGGCTTTAACCGCTTGTTTGATGGCGTCGTTGCTTTGCAACTCCATGGTGAACTGCGGCTGAAATCGAGCGTGTGTGAAAAAAGCTTCCATTGCGGTTCGGGTACCCGAACCTTGCTCGCGCACAATGAATGATTGCTGCTTCAAATCTAAAGCACGAAGTCCCTTTTCGTTGGCCAAGGGGTGCTCTGGTGAGGCTACGAAAACCAAGGGGTTGGCTGCAAAAGATTCAGAACTGGTAGACATGTCTGAAGGCGGGCGGCCCATGATGGCAATGTCGACTTCGCTGTTGTTCAGCCAGTCAATCAGGTTACGGCGGTTTCCGACTTGCAACACCAACTCAATGCCTTTTCGCTCTTCAAGAAAACGACTCAGCAGGGCAGGAATGAAATATGTGGCGGTATCCACCATGCCGATCATGAGTTTGCCGGTTTCAATACGCTGTAAGCGGGCGGCGGCATCCTCGGCGTCTTTCAGCAAAGCCAGCATCTTGCGGGCATAGACCAGCATGTACTCACCACCGGTGGTCAAAGACACTTTTCGACCCTGACGATCAAACAGGGGCATTCCCACAGTCGTTTCTAACTCTTTAATCTGCATGCTGATTGCAGGGGCAGACACATGCAAAACCTGAGCAGCTTTTGCGAAACTCAGGTGGCGAGCGACGGCGTTAAAAACTCGTAACTGGCGAAATGTGGCGTTTTTCAATTAAGAAAAGCTGAATTGAAAGCTTTAAAATATGAATTTACTTATTATGCCATCTTAATAAGATAGCGGGGTTACTTAACACCTTGAAGCGATAAATGACCGCTGGCCGCAGGATTACCAATGTCAAAAAAGCGATACAGCATTGCCGCGGCGACCTTGTGCAGCAAGGATTTTTTGGCCATCCGTGCTTTTCAAAATCCTAAGGCCAAAGCATGAGCAAATTAGAAGCGTTGATCTTTGATGTCGACGGCACCTTGGCTGATACCGAAAGCGCTCACTTGGCGGCCTTCAATCACGCCTTCGCCGAACAAGGCTTAGACTGGCAATGGGACGAGGTCTTGTACACCCAGTTATTGGAAATATCCGGTGGCAAAGAGCGAATGTTGCACTATTGGAAGCTCGTGCATCCCGAAATGAAAGATATTGATGGTTCAGGCTTGCGCGACACCATTGAACATTTACACGCATTAAAAACGGCAGCCTATGAAAGTGCTGTGCAAGGTGGCGCTGTCCAGTTACGCCCTGGTGTGTTGGCGCTCATTCACCAAGCACACCAACAAGGCTTGCGTTTGGCCATCGCCACGACAACATCGCCTGTCAATATCGCGGTGCTGTTGCGCAATGCCATAGGCCCCGACTGGAAAGAGTTGTTTGTGGTCATTGAAGATGCTTCCACCGCGCCCAAGAAAAAACCCCATCCACAGGTGTATTTGCAAACCTTGACGCGGCTAGGCCTTCCAGCAGGAAGTTGCCTGGCGTTGGAAGACTCTTCCAATGGCTTGCGTGCAGCTGTCGCCGCAGGTCTCAAAACCATAGTCACTCCCAACAATTTCACGGCGCACCATGATTTCTTCGGAGCGTTGCGGGTATTACCGAATTTAGAGGGCGTCAGTGTTGAACAGTTGCACACCATGCATGGCCAACCACAGAATTGATATCGGAGAAGACCATGCTTTTGCAACATCGCACCACCTTGACCCAGTACCTGATTGAACAGCGCCGGCGATTCCCCGGCTCCAAGGGTGACTTCAATGCGCTGATTTTGGATGTTGCCTTGGCCTGCAAAGCCATCGCGCGTGCCGTGGCCATGGGAGAGCTGGGGGGCTTATATGGCGAGCATGCGGCTGAGGCTGGTGGTGCCATCAATGTGCAAGGCGAAACCCAAAAGAAACTCGATGTGCTGAGCAACGAATTGTTCATTCGCATGAACGAATGGGGCGGTCATTTGGCGGGCATGGCGTCTGAAGAGATGACCGACCCTTACCAAATTCCAGTCAACCACCCGCGTGGCAAGTACATGCTGGTTTTCGACCCGCTGGACGGTTCCTCCAACATCGATGTGAACGTGTCTGTCGGCAGTATTTTTTCCATACTGCGCGCGCCGCAAGACGTGATCGACAGCGGTCGTGATTTAAATGAAAAAGATTTTTTACAAACCGGTGCCACCCAAGTCGCTGCAGGCTATGCCTTGTATGGCCCGACCACCATGCTGGTGTTGAC
>CAMDXR010000278.1 GCA_945877725.1 Limnohabitans sp. Rim8 | reverse complement strand
TGTACCTGATGCCGCCCATGGCCGGTTTGTTTGCCTGGGCTTTTGCGGGTGAGCATTACACCTGGGTCAAGATGGCCGGCGCGGGCGTCACGCTGCTGGGGGTGGCGCTGGCGCAGTACGCCGGGCAAATCAAGTGGCGTTTGCGCTGAGGGGGTTTAACGCAGCCAGGTGTCGTAGCCAGTCTTGCAAATCAGGGCCAACACCACAAAGATGAAGACCCATCGCACAAAGCCTGAGCCGTGTTTTAGGGCCAGACGGGTGCCGATCAGGCTGCCCACAATGTTGGACACCGCCATGGCCAGAGCCAGGTGCCACCACACATGGCCTTGTATGGCAAACAACACCAAAGCCGAAAAATTGGTGGCCACGTTGATAAGCTTGGCCGAGGCCGAGGCGTTTAAAAAGTCGTAACCCAGCAGCCGCACGTAGGCAAAGACCAGAAAACTGCCGGTGCCGGGGCCAAAAAAACCATCGTAAAAACCAATCGTCAGGCCAACGCCCGCCGCGATCCAGGCTTCTTTGGCCCCCTCAAAACGCGGCGCGTGGTGGCGGCCCATGTCTTTTTTGGCCAAGGTGTAGAGCAGCAACACCGCCAGCATGAACGGCAGGGCCTTGCGAAACAAGCTGGGGTCGACCTGTGTGACCACCCAGGCCCCTGCCAAAGAGCCCAGCAAACCCGCGCCCGCTGCGGGCACCAAAGAGCGCCAGGGCATGACCACTTTGCGGCTGTATTGCACAGTGGCAAAGGCGGTGCCCCAAATGGAGGCGCTTTTGTTGGTGCCAAACAAAGTGGCGGGGGCCGCGTTGGGGAAGGTGGCAAACAGGGCGGGCAACAAGATCAGGCCGCCGCCGCCCACAATCGAGTCCACCAACCCGGCCAGCAAAGAGGCCGCAGAAACAATCAGTAATTCCATGCGGGGGATTGTGGCATTGCGCGTGGCTTAAAAAACAGGCTTGGGCTGACGGGCGTGACCAAGGGGGACAGGCAAAAAAAAGCGCCGCTTGCGCGACGCTTGAGAAAGTACACCTCGTTCGGATGTTGGTTGATGTTCGAGTTCTTGGGTATCGAGTTGTCTCCTCGGCCCTCGGGATGCAAATACTGCTTTGCATCGAGTGGGTGAAATGTAATGGAGCCGAACCCTGTTTTGACTCAGGGATTTCCCGATTTGGGGGAAATCCCTGACCTAAATGACCTCTTTATATGCGCTTTGGGGGCCCGCCGGGGTCAGTGAGCCGCTTGGCTGGCGGCGTCTTCGGCAATCCACTGGGCGGCTTTTTCGGCAATCATGAGCGTGGGGCTGTTGGTGTTGCCGCTGGTGATGGTGGGCATGACGCCCGCATCGACCACGCGCAAACCGGCAATACCGCGCACCTGCAGCCTTGGCGTGACCACCGCCATCGGGTCGTCGGCTTTGCCCATGCGGGTGGTGCCGACCGGGTGAAAGATGGTGCTGGCAATGTCGCCGGCCAGTTTGGCCAGTTCTTCGTCGGTTTGGTATTGCACGCCGGGCTTGAACTCTTCGGGTGCGAACGGCGCCATGGCGGGCTGCGCCATGATGTTTCGGGTCACGCGCAAACTGTCAGCGGCCACTTTGCGGTCTTCGGCGGTCGAGAGGTAGTTGGGGGCAATGGCCGGAGCGTCCTCAAAATTCGGGCTGGTGATGTTCACCGTGCCCCGGCTGGTGGGGTTCAGGTTGCAAACGCTGGCCGTGATGGCGGGAAAACTGTGCAGTGGGTCGCCAAAAGCGTCCAGGCTCAGCGGTTGAACGTGGTACTGCAAATTGGGATGCGGCTGGGACGCATCGCTTTTGGTAAAGGCCCCCACTTGGCTGGGCGCCATGCTCATGGGGCCGGTGCGCTTTAGGGCGTATTCGAGTCCAATTTTGGCTTTGCCCCACCAGCTGTTGGCGATGGTGTTGAGGGTGGTGACCCCTTTGACTTTGTAAACCGTGCGAATTTGCAAATGGTCTTGCAGATTGGCCCCTACGCCGGGCAGATCGTGCATCACCGGAATGCCTTTTTCTTGCAGCAAGGCGGCAGGCCCAATGCCTGAGAGTTGCAAAATCTGCACCGAGCCGATGCTGCCCGCGCTCAAGATCACTTCTTGTGTGGCCTTGACCTCGACCATTTCCAGCCCGGTCCAGACTTGTGCTCCGGTACAACGCTTTTGGCCGTTGGCTTGAGTTTCCAGGGTCAATTTAGCCACTTGGGCTTTGTTCCACAGCTCGAAGTTGGGGCGTGAATAGCAGGTGGGCCGCAAAAAAGCCTTGGCCGTGTTCCAACGAAAACCGCTGCGCTGGTTCACATCAAAGTAGGCCACGCCTTCGTTGTTGCCCCGGTTGAAGTCGTCGGTGGCCGGAATGCCCGCTTGCTGCGCTGCGTTGGAGAACGCGTCCAGCACGTCCCAGCGGACGCGGGGTTTTTCTATGCGCCATTCGCCCCCTGTGTTGCGGCCACGCAGAGTGTGCAAATAGCCGCCCTTGGGTAAATCGGTTGGAGCCAGCAGCTCAGATTTGGCCCCTTTGGCACCGTGCCATTCGTTGGCACCGTTGTAATGGTCTTCGTGCAGTTTGAAGTAAGGCAGGGCTTGGTCCCAACGCCAGGCGTCTTGGCCGGTCAATTGCGCCCATTGGTCGTAGTCGCGCGATTGGCCGCGCATGTAAATCATGCCGTTGATGCTGGAGCTGCCGCCCAGCACCTTGCCTCGGGGGTAACGCAGGGTGCGACCGTTGAGGCCTGCAGCAGGCTCGGTCTGGTAAAGCCAGTCGGTGCGGGGGTTGCCAATGCAGTACAGATAACCCACGGGGATGTGAATCCAGTGGTAATCGTCTTTTTTGCCTGCCTCGATCAGCAAGACGCGCTTGCTGGCGTCGGCACTCAGGCGGTTGGCCAGCAGGCAACCCGCCGTGCCGCCGCCAATGATGATGTAGTCAAAGCTGTTTTCGTTCATGGTGTGCACTGTCTCCTGAGCAGGGGATTGTGCACGTCAATGGGCCTTTTTGATCCAACCCTTGAACCGAGGGTGACTGGTTTGAACCAGTCACCCTGCCGGAAAACACCCGTGACGTGCTGGAGCGGACTTTACTTGGCCGTTGGGAGCACGAATTCAGCTCCTTTGTCGGTGCTTTCAGGCCAGCGCTGCATGATGGACTTTTGCCGGGTATAGAAGCGCACGCCTTCTTCGCCATAGGCATGCATGTCGCCAAACAAGCTGCGCTTCCAGCCGCCAAAACCGTGCCAGGCCATGGGCACTGGAATCGGCACGTTGATGCCGACCATGCCCACCTGGATGCGGCGTGAAAACTCGCGGGCCACGTTGCCGTCGCGGGTATAGCAGCTCACGCCGTTGCCAAACTCGTGGTCGTTGATGATTTGCACGGCGGTGGCAAAGTCGGGCACGCGCACGCACGCCAGCACGGGGCCGAAGATTTCTTCCTTGTAAATCTTCATGTCGGTGGTCACGTTGTCAAACAGCGTGCCGCCCAGCCAGAAGCCGTTTTCGCAACCCGCACCTGCCTTGGCACCGTCAAACTCGCGGCCATCCACCAGCAGTTGCGCGCCTTCGGCCACGCCAGCGTCGATGTAGCCCTTGATGCGTTGACGCGCAGCTTCGGTCACGATGGGGCCCATTTCGGCGGCCAGGTTTTCGCCGTTTAGCACTTGCAGGGCTTTGGCGCGCTCGATCAGCTTGGGCACGATTTTGTCGGCCACATCGCCCACCAGCACGGCAACGCTGATGGCCATGCATCGCTCGCCAGCGGAGCCATAACCGGCACCGATCAGGGCGTCCACGGTCTGGTCAATGTCGGCGTCGGGCATGACCACCAAATGGTTCTTGGCACCGCCCAGGGCCTGCACGCGCTTGCCGTTGTGAGCGCCGGTTTCATAGATGTAGTTGGCAATCGGTGTGGAGCCTACAAAGCTGATGGCTTTCACATCGGGGTGTTCCAGCAGCGCGTCCACAGCTTCTTTGTCGCCTTGGACCACGTTGAACACGCCATCGGGCAAACCGGCTTGTTTCAACAATTCGGCCATGAACAGCGAGGCGGTTGGGTCCGTCGGGCTGGGTTTCAGGATGAAGGTGTTGCCTGCGGCAATGGCCACAGGGTACATCCACATGGGCACCATCACCGGGAAGTTGAAGGGCGTGATGCCTGCGACCACGCCCAATGGCTGGCGGAAGGTCCAGTTATCGATGCCGGTAGAGACTTGGTCGGTGAAGTCGCCCTTGAGCAATTGCGGTATGCCAGCGGCAAATTCAACAATGTCGATGCCACGCGTCACCTCGCCCTGCGCGTCGGTGAACACCTTGCCGTGCTCTACGGTGATCATGCGAGCCAGCGTGTCTTTGTGCTGGTTAAGCAGCTCCAAAAACTT
>CAMDXR010000277.1 GCA_945877725.1 Limnohabitans sp. Rim8 | reverse complement strand
CCGGGCCAGTTGAGCCTCGAAAGCGTGTACGCGGCCTTTCAGCCGCAGTGGGGCGATGACTTGGGGTACTTGCGCATCGTATCGGTTGTTGCGAATGCCCATGGTGACTTTGTTCTCAAAATCAATGCCCTCTACCTGCTCGACAAAGCCATGCACAAAATGCTGGCGGGCTTGCTCACCGTCACCGATCACGTCCAACCCTGCATCCTCTTGCGCCTTGATCCAGAGCAATGTGGCATCGGCTTTGGCTTGCTGCAGTTCGGGGCCTTGGGTTTTCCATTGAGGCCAGAGTTTTTCAGTCTCGGCCAACCAGGCGGGTTTTGGCAAGCTGCCAGCGATTGCGGTGGTGAACATGAAGCTTCCTTTGTCGTAAAAATGGTCAGGCATGGGTTGCCAGTGCAAATTCTTGCGCCAGCAATTCGTAAGATCGATCTTGGGCTGCAGGGTCATGGGTCCAGGTAATGACCACCAACTCATCCACCTCCAACCGAGCCGCCAGTTGGCGCAGTTTGCGCCCCACGGTTTCGGCGGAGCCGATCAGGGCAGCGTCTCGCATCCGCTCCAATGCAAACTGCTCGGCAGGGCTGTAATCGCGCGCCGCCTCTACGGGGGGCATCAGGGGGCCAATGCGGCCTAGGTTGCGGTCCATTTTCCAACGGGCCCGGCTTTCAAACAGGTGCAGCGCTTCGGCATCGGTGTCAGCTGCAAGTGCCCACACACAAAGTGCCGCATAGGGTTTTTGCAAGCCAGCACTGGGACGAAATGTTTCACGGTAGATTTGCAAGGCCTCGTCGGCTCCCTGCCCATCGGTGATGAAATAGGCAAACGCGTAAGGCAATCCCAAGTGGGCCGCCAGTTGCGCGCCATAGTCTGAGCTGCCCAACATCCAGACTGCGGGCACGGTGTCGGACTGGGGGTAAGCAAACACATTGTGCCCAGGATGCCTAACGGGCAAGTTCCGCCCGCTGACCCAGGCTTGCAATTCCATCACTTGTTGCGGAAACCGCTCGGAGGCGCTGCGATCGGGGTTCAAAAGTTGCGCGGTGCGGCCATCGCTGCCGGGGGCTCGCCCCACCCCCAGATCAATTCGCCCGGGGGCCAACGCGTCCAATACCCGAAACTGCTCGGCCACTTTGAGCGGCGCATAGTGCGGCAGCATCACCCCTGCACTGCCCAAACGGATGCGCTCAGTGCGGGCGGCAATGGCGGCCATCAAGACTTCAGGGGCCGTGCCCACAATGCTGGGGTGGCTGTGATGCTCACTGACCCAAAAACGTTCATAGCCCCAAGCCTCTGCTTTTTGGGCCAGTGCCAAGCTCTGCCGGATCGTGGCGTCCTGACCTCGGCCTGCGCCCGCAGCAGATTGGTCAAGGATAGAAAGTTTCAGGCTCATGGGGTTTGGCTCAGGGTGGGCTCAAGATTGGGATGGGTTGTTGGTAGAGGCCAGTTCGGCCTCTTGCAAAGCACGCCACATCACTTTGCCACTGCCACTTTTGGGCAATGCATCGACAAAACTGACAGTACGCGGGATTTTGTAGACCGCCATGTTCTCACGACACCAGTCCATGATGTCTTGCGCCGTCACTTTGTCCTTGCTGTCAGGTCGTAATACCACCACCGCCTTGACCGATTCACCCCGGTAGGCATCCCGCGTGGCGATGATGCACGCCTCTTGAATGGCTGGATGCCTGAACATCAAGGCCTCCACCTCGGCCGGCCAGACCTTGAATCCGCTGGCATTGATCATGCGTTTCAGGCGGTCGGTCATGAAGAAATAACCCTCATCGTCGACCCGGCCCATGTCACCCGAACGGAAAAAGCTTTTGCCATCGCGCTCAAAAAAGGCCGCTGCAGTTGCCTCAGGGCGCTTCCAATACCCCTTGAACACCTGCGGCCCGCTGATCACGATTTCTCCCGATTCGCCTGCGGGCAGTTCAAGCAAGGTGTCGGGGTCCACGATGCGCGAGTCGACGCTCATGAAGGGGATGCCCAAGCATTGTTTTTTGGGCGCATCTGGAGGGTTGGTGTGTGAGGGCGCTGCCGTTTCGGTCAGGCCATAGCCCTCCACATAACGCAATCCAAACAAATCGATCAAGCGCTGCGCCACCGCCTCGGGCATGGCCGCCCCGCCGCCGCCGATGTAGACCAGACTGGTCAGGTCGTAACGGTCCAGACGCGGACTGCCCAGCAAATCAATCACCATGGTCGGGATATTGGTCCAGTGGGTCACGCGCCATTTGGAGATCAAATGCCCGGCCACATCCCGGTCCCAACGGGGCATTATCACCAAGCAAGAGCCCAGCAAAATATTGGTGTGCATCAGGCTCACCATGCCGGTAATGTGAAACATGGGCACCACACACAAGGTGACGTTTTCGGGCGTACCGCTGCCCCACAAGCCACTGGCCATGGCGTTGTGCATGAGGGTTCCATGGGTGTGCATGCAACCTTTGGGCAAACCTGTGGTGCCACTGGTGTAGGGCAAAACCGCCAGATCATCCGGGCCGGCTTGTGGCGCAGGTAACTTGATCGTCTGTGATTGCGACATCAGGTCAGACCAGTCGTGGACTTGCCCGGACATCAAAACAGGGCTTTCACGCTTAGGCAAAAGCCAAGCACGCCAGGTTTCCGGCAAATCGTCAGAAGTAACAACTTCGGGATCAAACACATCCGTAAAGTGCGTGATCACCAAATGTTTCAATCGTTGCTCGGGGGGCAAGGCGTTGCTGGCTTGCGCCAGATCTGCAGCCAAATCAGCTGTGGTCAACGCCACCCGGGTATCCGGGTCGATGATGTAATGCTTGAGCTCCTCGGCTCGGTTCATCGGGTTCACCGGCACCACCACGGCATCCAAACGAAGAATCGCGAAATGGGCAATGACCCACTGAGGGCAGTTTTGCATGTTCAGCGCCACGCGATCCCCAGACTGAACGCCTAGGCCTGCCAAGTGCCCGGCCAAGCGCTCGGCACTCAACTTCAACTCACTAAATGTCCACACCCGGTCCATGAAAACCAGCGCCGCTTTGCCTGGGTAACGCAAGGCGCTGATGGCCAGGTTGGTCCAAAGCGAGGTGGCCGGGGGGGTGATTCTGGCTGGCAAACGCGCGGGCCAAACAGCAGCATGTGCGGACATCAGCAGTCTCCAGAAATGGTTGTGTGCTGCATGGTAAACGCCCTCTGGTGTCTGTACAGATCGGACTTTGTCACAGTCGGGACCCCCTCTGAAAAAAGAACGATCAATTTTCTCAGTCCACCCTTTGCGACATCGGAAACCGTTGAATGGATGGCTTTTAAACGAATCTTAACGGGGTAGTTAATAAAATAAGTAATTACAAATTTAATTGTACTATTTGATACTTTTTATGTATAGTAAGCCTTTCATTCACGATTTTATTAAGAAAATAGACATCATGCAAACAAACAACACCCTCGACACCCCAGAAGACTATTGCGGTACGACCTACGCCGCCAAAATGCTCGGCCTCTCGGTGGGGACCATCCAGACGCTGGTCGAAAAAAATGAACTTGAGGCATGGAAAACACAAGGCGGCCACCGTCGGATTTCGATGCCCTCCATCCGCGAATACCAACGCAAGCACAACATGCTGACCGTCCAAGCTGAGGCGCGAGACAACCGCCTGCGTGTGTTGCTGGTAGAGGACGATGCCGTCACGCGCGAACTGTTGCGTGGTTATTGCAACCGGTCCAACATGCCTGTGGACTGCACAGCCATGTCATCCGGCTTGGAAGCCTTGATCGACATCGCCAGCATCAAACCAGATGTTTTGATCACCGACCTGGATATGCCCGGCATCGACGGTTTCGAGTTGTTGCGCATCCTTCGCCAAAATCCCTTGTTCAACCGCATGACCAGCTTGGTCCTGTCGGCCCTGACCCAAGAAGAAGTCGATGCCAAGGGCGGCTTGCCTGAGGGCACCATCTTCATGCCCAAACCCATCAATATGGATTGGTTTAACGGCTTTTTTACCGCTTACCTGGCCAGCCGATACATGGACATGCCCGCACAAGAGACGGCTAAAGCCCCCGTGCTGGCAGAAGTTTGACTTGCCTTTTCTTTCAGAAAAGAGGGTCAACCTTTGGCAGGACGGGGCACTTCATTTAAAAAAGCCGCTAGGTGATTATCCCTGGCGGCCTTTAAATTTGCAGATGGTGGTGGGGCGTAACCAATGCGCAATCAGCCTCAGAGTAGCCCCTGCGAGCCTCATCTAGTTCCTGCGAACAATCCCCAATTCAGCGCCGTCCCCCAATGGGAACGCCTCCATCGAATACGTCCACCTCTACAAAATTGCGGCCAGCGGTTCAATTCCGTAAAAAAATACTGAAACAGGGGCCACAGACTTCAATTTTCCATTCAGCCCT
>CAMDXR010000276.1 GCA_945877725.1 Limnohabitans sp. Rim8 | reverse complement strand
TACAAGGGCTCACCCGGCAGCCCGGCTTGCAGGGGCAGGCGAGCAGCCATGAGCAGGTTCAGGTCAATGCCGGTGGTCACGCCCATGGCCTCGAACATGAACACCAAGTCTTCGGTCACCACATTGCCCGATGCGCCGGGGGCAAAGGGGCAACCGCCCAGCCCGCCCAACGAACTGTCGAAGGTGCGCACCCCAGCCTCGTAGGCGGCCAAGCAATTGGCCAGGCCCAGGCCCCGTGTGTTGTGCAGGTGGGCCGCGCCCGCGAGAGGCCCGATTTCTTGAAACAAGCGCCTGAAAAGTCGGCTCACCTGGGCCGGGTTGGCCATGCCCGTGGTGTCGGACAAACCAATTTCGTCCACCCCAAGGGTTGCCAATTGCACGGCCAAGCGCAGCACATCGTCCTCGGGCACGGCCCCTTGCAAAGTGCAGCCAAAGGCGGTGGACATGCCGATTTCGACCGGCACACCCGGCGCAAGCTGGTCGCGCAACTGCAACACGGCTTTGACTTGTTCGAGCATGGCGGCCGGGGTTTTGCGCACGTTGGCCAGCAAATGCGCTGGGCTGGCTGACACGGGCACAGTGAGCTTTTGTGCGCCCGCAGCCAACGCGTCGCCTGCGCCTTGCAAATTGGGCACCAGGGCCATCACCCGCACCTGCGTGTGCCGCAGGCTGTTTTGCACCACGGCCGTGGCATCCGCCATTTGCGGCAACAAATGGGCAGGCACAAAAGAGGCCACCTCGATCTCGCGCAGACCCGCTGCGGCCAGGGCGTCGATCCAGCGCAGTTTGTCGGCGGTGGGCATCGTGGCTTTGACCGATTGCAGGCCATCGCGTGGACCGACTTCACTGATCAGTACATCTGGGTTTGGGCTGTGGGGCATGGCTGAATTAAGCCGCAGGGCGTTTTTATATCGATCTATTGGGTGCGTTGATCGGTTCAAGTCGCAAGGGCTTGAAGAGCGGGTGCGTTCAGCACCTCCACCCATTTTCGACCGAGCTTCAAAATCCCATCGCGCTCCATTTTTTTCAAAGCCAGGGAAGTTTTTGGGCGGCTGACCCCACAACTGCTGGCCAGTTCTTCATGGGTTGAATGGATCAGCAGTCTGGCATCTGGCCGGGTTGGCAGATGAGCCAGCATACGGGTCAAACTGGCGCTCAATCTGGCGGGAACGCTGCGTGCAAACCCGGCACGTTCGCGCGCCTGCACTTCTCGCAAACGCAGGCCCAAAAATCTGACCAAAAGGACCAACAGCTCTGGGTCATTCAGCAAGGCGGCTTCGATGCCCTCAACCGGAATCCATTGAATGGTGGAAGCTTGTGCTGCGACCAGATCGCTGCCGCTGGGCAGGCGATTAAACAAGTAGGATAAAAGTGCAATTTCGCCTGCGCCAAACGCAATGGGCACAATCTGCCCGCCTTGGTTGCCAGGGATGTGGACCACAGCATTGAGGCGACCGCTCATGACAAAGGGCAGGCGGTCGACCTCGTCACTGGTTTTGACCAAAGTTTGACCCCTTGCCACGCGGTGCAAGGGGCGGTTTTTAAGTTCAACGGGCAGTGCCAAAGCCTGCGCCAATTGGCGCGCCAAGCCTTGACTGTGTCGCCACTCAAAAGCGCTGGTGGATGATTTGCCGTTTTGAGCTAGGGACATCCCTAAATTGTTACCGAAGTAACTGAACAAGACAACACACAAATCCAGCATCCGTCTGTTCTTTACTTCACGGGAGTCACCTCATGACCCATCGCCGCCACGCTCTCGCTCTGATTTCGGCTGCCGGTTTGGCGGCCTTTGGGCCATCTACTGTGACCGCGCAAACAAAACCCCTGAAGATTTTGGTGGGCTACCCCGCAGGCGGCGCTGTGGATGTCGTCGCCCGCCAAATGGCCGAAGAAATGCGCACCTTGGGATACAACGCAATCGTTGAAAACAAAACGGGTGCTGCCGGTCAACTGGCCACCGAAACCATGTTGGCTGCGCCCGCCGATGGCAGCACGGTGGTCTTGATGCCGGGCGGCAACGTCACCATTTTTCCGCATGTCTACCCCAGCTTGCGATATGGCATGGCCGATTTGAAGCCTTTGACCAGTGTTTGCTCTTTCACCTTTGGTTTGGGCGTGGGCCCAGGTACGCCAGCCAAAACCCTCAAAGAGTTTGTGGAATGGGCCAAGGCCAATCCGGGTAAAGCCAGCTATGGCACCCCCGGCGCAGGCACGGTCATGCATTTCTTGGGGGTGATGTTTGGGCGCCAAGCCGGCATTGATTTTCAACATGTGCCCTACCGTGGAGGCGCAGCAGCCATGACGGATGTCTTGGGCGGCAACATCTCTGGCTTGGCGACCACCTTGCCCAATCTGGTCACGCACCACAAGTCGGGCAAGTTGCGAATCTTGGCCTTTTCGGGCGATCAGCCACTGCCAGGCCTGCCAGGGGTAAGCACATTCAAAGATCTTGGCTATCCCGAACTTCAAATCAGTGAGGTGTTTGGCCTGTTTGCCTCCAGCAAAACCCCGGCCTCGATTCAGGCGGAGCTTGAAAAAGCCATGATGACCGCTGCCAAGTCCCCTCGCTTGGTGGCCGCGATCGAAAAATTGGAATTCGACTCCGAGGTGCTCAACTCGCTGGAGTTCAGCCGAAAACTCAAAACCGACTTGGAGCGCTGGGGGCCGGTGATCAAGGCAACGGGGTACACGGCGGACAAGTGACTGACAGGAACAGATTTTCCCCGCCATGAAAAAGCCCAACATTTTGTTGATCATGAGTGATCAACACCGCGCAGACTGCTTTGGCTTTGAAGGGCGGGGCGTGAAGACGCCGCACCTGGATCTGTTGGCTCAACAAGGAACCCGATTTTCTGCTTGCATCACGCCGAATGTGGTCTGTATGCCTTCGCGCAGCGCTGTGCTGACGGGTATGCTGCCGCTCAGCAGCGGTGTGCATGACAACGGGATCGACCTTGATGAAGCCATCGCCGCCAATGGTTTTGCAGGCACGCTGTCCCGATCAGGCTACGACACCCGTTTTATTGGCAAAGCGCATTTTTCCAGCAATCACTCGTATGGCAATCGCCCCACGGGGCGCTGCGAAAACATTCCCAGCTCCCACCAGTTTGCGCACGATTGGCATGGCCCGTACATGGGGTTTGATCACGTTGAACTGATGCAGTTGGGGCATAACTATTGGCTGCCAGAGCGCCCCCCTGGCGGCTTGCACTACGAGCGTTGGTACCATTCAGATGGCTTGGGCGACTTGAAAGACGCCCTCTACAAACAAGCCCTTGCACCTTTCACGGATGCTGCACAAACCCACAACAGCGCACTTCCCGTGGCTTGGCACAACAGCACTTGGGTGGGCGACCGCACAGTCAGCTATTTACGTGAGCAGGGGCTCAAGCAGCGCCAAGCCCTCAACACCGCAGACACGCCTCAGCCCTTTTGCGCTTGGGTCTCTATGGCCGACCCCCACCACCCGTTTGATGCACCCGCACCTTGGTGCTGGATGCACCGACCAGAAGACGTCGATTTACCTGAACATCGGCGCTTGGATTTGGACCGAAGACCATGGTGGCACCGTGCATCTCTAGAAAATACGCCGGGCGGTACGCCAGAAAGCCGAAAAATCCGGCAAGAGTATTCGCGCATGACGTTTCAAACCGACGCCCAACTGCGCGACATCACCGCCAACTACTACGGCATGATTTCTCTTGTTGATCACCAAGTTGGCCGCATTCTCGCGGCGCTGCAAGCAGAAGGTTTGTCCGAAAACACATTGGTCGTGTTCACCTCCGATCACGGTGAGTTGCTGGGTGACCATGGCCTGATGCTCAAAGGCCCGATGCATTACGAGGGCCTTTTGCGCGTCGGACTGCTTGCGCGTGGTCCGGGCATTGGTTCAGGTCAAGTGATTCAAGAGCCTGTGTCTACTTTGGATTTGGCGGCAACATTTGCCGACTATGCCGCCACCACGGTGACATCGGCTGTGCACAGCACCAGCCTGCGACCCTTGCTGGAAGGTCAGCCCGGGGCGCAACGCGAACATGCTTTCAATGAATGGCGACTGGGTCCTTCGCGCTGCGGCGTGGCGCTTGATCTGCGCACGGTTCGCACGCAAACCGCCAAGCTCACGCTTGAATTGACATCGGGAGCAGGCGAAATGTATGACCTGCGCAACGATCCCCATGAGTGCAACAACTTGTTTGATGACCCAAATTCACGCGGGCTGCGAGATGAACTGACGCAGCGAATCATGAGCCGCCCAGGTGAAATTCGCACCCCGGCACTGGAGCCGGTTGGCCCTGCCTAAATTTACACAAGGAGACTCAGCATGAAATTAGAACGCCGAATGGCGCTTATTGGTGCCGCAACCACTGCTTTGGCACTGCAAGGCTGTGGCACGA
>CAMDXR010000275.1 GCA_945877725.1 Limnohabitans sp. Rim8 | reverse complement strand
TCTGGCGCACTGCCGCCAAACCGGCACCTGGATTTTGGCCGATGAGGTCTATGAACGCTTGTATTACGAGGGTGACACGGCCAATGGCTGCGCCCCGTCGTTCCTGGATGTGGCCGAGGCGGACGACCGTTTGGTGGTGGTGCACAGCTTTTCCAAGAGCTTTTTGATGACCGGCTGGCGTTTGGGTTGGTTGGTCATGCCGCCTGCCATGACGCACCACATGGGCAAATTGATTGAGTTCAACACCTCCTGCGCCTCGGTTTTTACCCAGCGCGCCGGGATCGTGGCCCTGCAGAACACAGCCGACATCACCCCCAGGGTGGTGGCGCACCTGAAAGATTGCCGCAATACGCTGGTGCCTCTTTTGCAAGCGGTTCCGGGCGTGCAGTTGGCCCCGGCAAAAGGCGGGATGTACGCGTTTTTCAAGCTCGAGGGGCACCCCGATTCGGTGCAAACCGCCAAACGCCTGGTGGCCGAAGCCGGTCTGGGCCTGGCCCCCGGCGAAGCCTTCGCCCCTGAAGCCGCCGGCTGGCTGCGCTGGTGCTTCGCCTCCAAAGACCTGTCCAGACTAGAGCAGGGCGTGCAGAGGTTGCGAGATTGGCTGGCAAAAAATTAATCGGGATCTGACCCCAATTAAAATAATTAATTGGGGTCAGATCCCGATTAATTGCGATTCTGCTTAACCTTTCATGTGGGCCCGAGCACCCTTTAGTCCCCCTCTAAGTTGGGCTATAATCCGCCTGTTTTGCGATTTGCAAAGCGCACGCCATCGGCTTTTCCAGCGGGTGGCGCAAGTCAATAACCTCGTTCCATGCTTTCGGGCTCAGAGCGAAAAACAAGGAAAAAACCATGATTGCATCTTCAATCAAGGCTGAGGTCGTCAAGGCCAATGCCCGTGCTGCCAACGACACCGGATCCCCGGAAGTCCAGGTCGCATTGCTGACAGCCCGTATCAACGAGCTGACACCCCACTTCAAAACACACGCTAAAGACCATCACGGTCGTCGCGGTTTGCTGCGCATGGTGAGCCGTCGCCGCAAACTGTTGGACTACCTCAAGTCCCGTGATGCTGACCGTTACGTTGCGCTGATCGCCAAACTTGGCCTGCGTAAATAATCGTCAATCCAGATGAAAAGCGCCTGAGTTAGTTCACTAGCTCAGGCGCTTTATTCTTTTTTCAGTCGGAATTTGCCAAGAAGAACCCGCGCTGTGTCATTCCACAAGGCTTCAAGCCTGATGTTTTGTGGAATGGCATCGAGTTCAGACAGTCAATTTCCGGGCCCTCTGTGCAGCCTCATGCACTTTTGCTTTTTAGAGTTCTGAACATGTCAATTTTTAACAAAGTTACCAAAACATTCCAGTGGGGCCAGCACACGGTCAAGATGGAAACCGGCGAAATCGCTCGTCAATCCGGCGGCGCTGTGCTGCTGGATATGGAGGGCACCGTGGTTTTAGCCACCGTTGTGGGTTCCAAGATCGCCAAGGCCGGTCAAGACTTCTTCCCGCTGACAGTCGATTACATCGAGAAAACCTATGCCGCAGGCAAGATTCCTGGCAGCTTTTTCAAGCGCGAAGCCAAGCCCAGCGAGCACGAAACCCTGACCAGCCGTCTGATTGACCGCCCAATCCGTCCTTTGTTCCCCGAAGGTTTTTACAACGACGTGCATGTGGTCATTCACACCGTGTCCCTGAACCCTGAAGTCGATGCCGACATTGCCGCCATGATCGCCGTGTCTGCCGCTTTGTCCATCTCTGGCATCCCTTTCAATGGCCCAATTGGTGCAGCCCGTGTGGGTTACATCAATGGCGAATATGTGCTCAACCCTGGCCAAACCCAGCGCAAAGACAGCGTGATGGATTTGGTGGTTGCAGGCACCGAGGCCGCCGTTTTGATGGTGGAATCCGAAGCCCTGCAGTTGTCCGAAGAAATCATGTTGGGTGGTGTGGTTTATGGCCACGAGCAATCGGCCATTGCCATCAACGCCATCCACGAATTGGTGCGCGACGCCGGTAAGCCGGTCTGGGATTGGCAAGCGCCTGCCCGCGATTTGGCTTTCGAAGCCAAACTGGCCAGCTTGGCCGAAGAAAAACTGCGTGCCGCTTATCAGCTGCGCAACAAACAAGCCCGCACACACGCTTGCCGCGAAGCCTATGCTTCAGTCAAAGTGGCTTTGGCCGAAGAAGGCGTGGTGTTTGACGGCGTCAAGCTGGATGGTTTGATGTTCGAAATCGAAGCCCGCATCGTGCGCAGCCAGATTTTGTCGGGCGAGCCTCGCATTGATGGCCGCGACACACGCACCGTGCGTCCTATCGAAATTCGCAACAGCGTTTTGCCACGTACCCATGGTTCGGCTTTGTTCACACGGGGCGAGACTCAGGCTTTGGTGATCACGACTTTGGGTACCGAGCGCGATGCGCAGCGCATTGACGCATTGGCGGGCGAGTTTGAAGACCGCTTCATGTTCCACTACAACATGCCTCCCTTTGCCACCGGCGAAGTGGGCCGCATGGGCAGCACCAAGCGCCGCGAAATCGGTCACGGCCGTTTGGCCAAGCGTGCTTTGGCTGCCGTTTTGCCCAGCAAAGAAGAGTTTCCGTACACCGTACGTGTGGTCTCCGAAATCACCGAGTCCAACGGTTCTTCCTCGATGGCCTCGGTCTGCGGCGGCTGTTTGTCTATGATGGACGCAGGTGTGCCCATGAAAGCCCATGTGGCCGGTATCGCCATGGGCCTGATCAAGGAAGACAACCGCTTTGCGGTATTGACCGACATCTTGGGTGACGAAGATCACTTGGGTGATATGGACTTCAAAGTGGCCGGTACCACCAACGGCATTACCGCTTTGCAAATGGACATCAAGATCCAGGGCATCACCAAAGAAATCATGCAAGTGGCGTTGGCTCAGGCCAAAGAAGCGCGCATGCACATTCTGGGCAAGATGCAAGAGGCGATGAGCGAAGCCAACACCGAAGTCTCTGATTTCGCGCCCAAGCTCTTCACCATGAAGATCAACCCCGAAAAAATCCGCGATGTGATCGGCAAAGGCGGCGCGACCATTCGTGCCCTGACCGAAGAAACCGGCTGCCAGATCAACATCTCTGAAGATGGCACCATCACGATCGCTGCGACCGACGGTGAGAAGGCCGAGATCGCCAAGCGCCGCATCGAGCAGATCACTGCCGAAGTCGAAATTGGCAAGGTCTATGAAGGCCCGGTCACCAAGATCCTTGATTTCGGTGCGTTGATCAACTTGTTGCCTGGCAAAGACGGTTTGCTGCACATCAGCCAGATCGCCCATGAGCGTGTCGAGCGCGTGACCGACTACCTTAAAGAAGGTCAGATCGTGCAAGTCAAGGTCATGGAAACCGACGAAAAAGGCCGCATCAAGTTGTCGATGAAGGCTTTGTTGGACCGTCCTGCACAAGGTCCTCAATAAGTTTGAGGGCTGTTTCGGGGGGTCTCAGATCTCCCGCGCCTGAAACAAACACGGTTTTGCCGCATGAACGTCATTGAAATCCAAAGCTACGGCGCCCCTTCGGTGCTGGTGCCTGCCACCCGTCCTGACCCTGTGGCCGGGGCAGGTGAGTTGCTGATTCGCGTGTCGGCCAGCGGGATCAATCGCCCGGATGTGTTGCAACGCACCGGCAATTACCCCGTACCACCGGGGGCCTCGGACATCCCGGGGCTTGAGGTGGCGGGTGTGGTGCTGTCGGGCGATGCCGATGCCATGGCTGCTGCGGGCTTGGCCGTGGGTGACCGGGTTTGCGCTTTGGTGGCGGGCGGTGGTTATGCGCAGTTGTGCGTGGCCCCGGTGGCCCAATGTTTGCCGATCCCCAAGGGTTTGACCGACATTGAGGCTGCTTCCTTGCCTGAGACGTTTTTCACGGTTTGGAGCAATGTGTTTGACCGTGGCCGCTTGCAGTCCGGTGAGACTTTTTTGGTTCAGGGTGGAACCAGTGGCATTGGCGTCACCGCCATTCAGATGGCCAAGGCTGCCGGTGCGACAGTGATTGCCACGGCGGGTTCGGATGACAAATGCCAGGCTTGTCTGGCCTTAGGCGCTGACCATGCCATCAATTACAAAACCACCGATTTCGTGGCCGAGGTCAAACGCCTGACAGCCGGTGTCGGTGTGAACGTGATTTTGGACATGGTCGCGGGCGACTATGTGGCCCGCGAGGTGGAGGCTTTGGCCGAGGATGGTCGTTTGGTCATCATCGCAGTGCAGGGCGGTATCAAGAGCGAATTCAATGCCGGTTTGGTGTTGCGCCGACGCTTGACCATCACGGGTTCTACTTTGCGGCAGCGTCCTGTGGCGTTCAAAGGGGCGATAGCCCAATCTTTGCGTGACCATGTATGGCCTTGGCTGGCGTCCGGCCGCATGAAGCCTGTGATTCACAGTGTTTTTGCAGCCACGGAGGC
>CAMDXR010000274.1 GCA_945877725.1 Limnohabitans sp. Rim8 | reverse complement strand
ACGGGCTTGGCAAACTCGATTTTGGTGACCACATCGGCCAGTTGGTGCTTCACGGCTTGAAATGAACCAATGGGCTTGCCAAACTGTTTGCGCTGCGCGGCGTAGTCCACCGTCAGATCCAGCATGCGTTGTGCCAGGCCCAACAACTGGGCCGACACGCTGAGGGCGCCACGGTCCAACAGGTCATCGGCCAGAGCCTGACCTTCTGCAGCCTGCGCAATGCGGGTGGCCTCTGATGGCGTCCAACGCACGGTGGCCAAACGGCGCGACGCGTCGATGCTGGGGCACGCCGTGTGTTGCACCTGGTTCGGCGTGATCGCATGCCACTCTGTGCCTTCGGGTGTGGGGTGCGCCAACAAAAGCAAATCAGCCAGATGGGCATCGGCCACCCAAGGGTTGACCGGATGCCCCAGCGCAAGGCGTGCGCTGCCATCGGCAATGCGCGGCAGCCATGTGCTGCGCAAAGGGTGCGCCTCTGGCAAAGCTACCAACAGTCCGGCGGCCAAATAGGCGGTATCGGCGAGCGAATCGGGGATACCGAAGTAGCCCAGTTCTTGGTTCATCAGGGACCAATCGACATCGCCCAGCCCCAAACCGCCCAGTGACTCGGGCACCGACAGTGCCGTGAGCCCTTGTTCGGCCAGCTTGGCACGCAGCTCTGCTGAGCGTCCCGCATCGGTTTCCCAGATGGCGCGCAGCTTTTCGGGCGCAGCTTCAACCATCAGGAAGCGGCTGACCGAGTCGCGCAGAGCCTGCTGGTCTTCATTGAAAGTGAAATCCATGTTCAGCCTCGTTCAGTTTTTAGGCAAGCCAAGCAGTCGCTCGGCAATGATGTTGCGCTGGATCTCGTTGCTGCCCGCGTAGATGGAGCCTGCCTGGGCGAAGAGGAAGCCTTCCAGCCAATCGTGCGTTTCGGGATCGTCGTGCAACTCGGCACTGGGGCCCAGAATGCGCATCGCCGTCTCGTGCATTTCCAGGTCCAGCTCAGACCAGAAAATCTTGTTGGTGCTGGCCTCGGCCCCAACCTTACCGCCCTGCTGGATACGCCCCACAGTGTGGTACGAGGCCAGGTTGTAAGCCTCGGCCCCCATCCAGGCGCGCAACACGGCCTCGCGGATGGAGGGGTCGCGGTCAGCGCTGACTTGGTGTTTTCGATAGAGCTGCATGAGCTTTTGAGCCGTGCGCTGGTAGCGTGCTGGCGAGCGCAACAGCAAGCCGCGCTCGAAACCGGCAGTGGCCATGGCCACGTTCCAGCCCTGACCTTCTTCACCCAACAAATTGTTGACAGGCACGCGCACGTCGTCAAAAAATATTTCGGCAAAGGCTTGCTTGCCATTCAGTGCCTGAATGGGTCGAATCGTCAGGCCCGGCGCATCCAGGGGCACCAGCAAATAGCTCAAGCCATGGTGGCGACTGGAGCTCGGGTCGCTGCGAAAAAGACCAAACAACCAGTTGGCAAAAATGGCCCGTGTCGACCATGTTTTTTGACCATTGATCACGTAATGGTCACCATCGCGAATCGCCCGGCTGCTGATAGCGGCCATGTCGGAGCCCGCATTGGGTTCGCTCCAACCTTGTGCCCACATGTCATCGCAACGCGCCATGCGCGGCAAGAAGCGGGCTTTTTGTTCTGGCGTGCCGAACTCCATCAAGGTGGGGCCAAGCAACAAGATACCGTTTTGGTTGACCCGAAAAGGGGCATCTGCGGCAGCGTATTCCTCTTCGAAAATCAACCATTCAATCAGGTCACAGCCACGCCCGCCCAAGTCTTTGGGCCAGGTCACGCTGCTCCAACCGCCATCGGCCAGCGTGGCCTCCCATTGGCGGTGTTGCTCAAACCCTTCGCGGGTGTCGTGACTGGCAAAGCTCTCTTTGGGCACATGGGCATGCAACCAGTCCCGAACTTCGGATCTGAATGCAATTTGTGCGGGGGTGTAAGTCAATTTCATCCGTGCTTCCTCGGCAATCAGAACTTGGCGTCGCGTTTTTGCACAAACGCATCGCGTGTTTCACCCGAATCAGGGCTCATGTAGGCTTGCAACGTAAAGCCTTGCTCCCAGCGGTATTTGTCTTCCAGATTGCCATCTTCAATGCCGGTCAAGGCTTCTTTGGCAATGCGGATCATGGCGGGGCTTTTCGCGGCAATTTTGGCGGCAATGTGCAGGGCGGTGTCGCGCAGTTGGTCACGCGGCACGACCCGCTCAATGGCCCCCAGGCGCAAGGCTTCTGGCGCCCCAATCATCTCGCCCGTAAAAAACAAATAGCGCGTTTTTTGCACGCCGAACATGCGCTGCAGGTGGGCGGCACCGCCCATGGCCCCACGGTCAACCTCAGGCAGGCCAAAGGTCGCGTCGTCTGCGGCAATCACGATGTCGGCGGCCCCGCAAATGCCAATACCCCCTCCCAGCACAAAGCCTTGCACGGCGGCAATCACAGGCACCTTGTTCAGGTGCACAGCCTTGAATGTGGCGTAGTTGCCCGCATTCACGTCGATGATGAGTTTGTCGTTGCTGGCCAGTTCCTTGATATCCACACCGGCGCAAAAGCCCCGGCCTTCAGCGCGCACCACAATCACGCGCACATCAGAGCGTTCGCCATGCGCCTGAATGGCCACGGCCAGCGCGTTCCAACCAGCGGCATTGAGCGCGTTAACGGGGGGACGGTTGAGCACGATTTCGGCAATGCCGTTGTCGTGCACGAGGCAAGAAAATTGTTCGGTCATGCTTGAGGTTCCTCAGGTGCCCACGGCAAGGTTGAATTTATTCAGCGCGGCTTGTCTTTCGCAAGCCTGGGCCATGATGCCCGCGATCACGGTTTCGCAGGAGTCGAGTCGATTGATCAGGGCGGCCACTTGGCCAGAGGACATCACGCCTTCAGCGGGCAGGCCATCGGTCATGGCGCGTTGCAGCAGCATGGGGGCATTGGCCGCCATGACGGTTTGCGCCGCACTGCCGGGGTCTTCGCGCAAGCCTTTCCACAGCACATTCAGTGCGTGCTGAAAGGTCATACCGGTTTGCGCCTTCCAGGCCATTGCCAAACCCACGGCAATGCGCAGGCGTTTGAAGGGCGATGCTTTTTCGAGCATGCTCAGGTATTCGTTGGGAATCATGCGCTGGGGCATGCCGTCGACCAAGTAGGAAATCTGGATTTTTTCGGCGTCGCGCGCGTCCAGGTAGCGTTTGAGGGTGACCTCTGGAACGCCGGAATCACTGGTCATCAAAAACCGGGTGCCCATGGCAATGCCTTGTGCGCCATAGGCCATGGCGGCCAACAAGCCACGCCCGTCGTAAAAACCACCCGCAGCCACCACGGGCACTTTCACAGCATCGACCACCTGCGGAATCAGCACTGTGGAGGGCACCGAACCCGTATGGCCTCCGCCCTCTCCGCCCTGCACGGTGATGGCGTTGGCCCCCATCTCAATGGCTTTTTGCGCATGCTTGAGCGCACCCACCGTGGGCATGCAGACAATGCCTGCGTCGCGCAGTCTGCCAATCACTTTTTTGTCTGGCCCACGGCCATAACTGACCGCGCGCAATTTGTATTCAATCGCCAGATCGAGCAATTGATGGGCGTTGGGCTGGAACATGTGAAAGTTCAAGCCAAAGGGTTGGTCGCCCGTCAGTTCCTTGACCCGAATGATTTCAGCCTCGACCTCGTCTGCGGCAATGGTTGCGCCCGCCAAAAATCCGAAACCGCCCGCGTTGGTGGTGGCCGCCACCAGCGATGACCCCGCCACCCAGCCCATGGCTGTTTGAATGATGGGGTACTTACACCCCAACAAATCGCACAAGGGGGTACGCAAAGCAGGGGAGGTACTCATGCCGGGTTGTCCTTTTTGTTGGCTTGCACCATCGATTTGGCGTCATGCCCTCCCAAGGTGCCTGCTCCCAGGCTTTGGCTGTGCGCATGGGCAAAATGGTGATACCCAAAGGCCACGTCCATGGTGGTGCGTAGGCCTTGCAGTTCTTCGACACGGTTGATCACGGTTTTGGTCAAGGCCAACCCCAAGCGCGGTTGCTTGGCAATGCGGGCGGCGATGTCGTAGGTTTGTGCTTCGAGTTCGTCGCGTGGCACCACGCGGTTCACCATGCCCATCATGTAGGCCCGGTCAGCCTTCATGCGATCACCCAAAAACAAAAATTCTTTGGCAATGCGGGGGTTCAGTTCGTGGGCGTGAGCAAAGTACTCAACGCCAGGAATGCCCATGCGCACCACCGGGTCCTGGAAAAACGCATCGTCGCTGGCAATGATCAGGTCACACACCCACGCCAGCATCAGGCCACCCGCCACACACGCACCCTGCACCATGGCAATGGTGGGCTTGGGAATGTCGTGCCAGCGGCGGCACATGCCCAGATACACCTCTTGTTCGCGGACAAACAATTGCTCGGCCCCGGGCTTGTTGGTGTGGTCCCACCACAGGCTTTGCCGGTCAAAAGGTTTATT
>CAMDXR010000273.1 GCA_945877725.1 Limnohabitans sp. Rim8 | reverse complement strand
TGGGGGCCAGACCCGACTCCTCCAAGGGCAGGGCACGCAAGTCAAAGCGTGCGCCACGACCTGCGTCGTTGGTGAGTTCGGGGAAGGCGTTAGACAAACCGCCTGCACCCACGTCGTGGATGGCCAAAATCGGGTTGGCCGGGCCTTGCGCCCAGCAATGGTTGATGACTTCTTGGGCCCGACGCTCGATTTCCGGGTTGCCGCGTTGCACCGAGTCAAAGTCGAGTTCGGCGGCATTGGTGCCCGTGGCCATGGAACTGGCGGCACTGCCCCCCATGCCAATGCGCATGCCGGGACCGCCGAGTTGAATCAGCAAGCTGCCCGCAGGAAACAGGATTTTTTGGGTTTGCTCGGCATCGATCTGGCCCAGACCGCCCGCGATCATGATGGGCTTGTGGTAGCCGCGCACCACACCGTCGACGGTTTGTTCGTATTCGCGGAAGTAGCCCAGCAGGTTGGGTCGGCCAAATTCGTTGTTGAAAGCCGCACCGCCCAAGGGGCCTTCGGTCATGATTTGCAAGGGGCTGGCGATGTGCTCTGGCTTGCCGCCTGCTTGGTCCGACAAGCCCCCCCACAGTTTGGACACAGTAAAACCGGACAAACCGGCCTTGGGTTTGGAGCCACGCCCGGTGGCGCCCTCATCGCGGATCTCACCGCCCGCACCCGTAGAAGCCCCAGGAAATGGTGAAATGGCGGTCGGGTGGTTGTGCGTTTCCACCTTCATGAGCACATGGTGCAAGGCGGGTTCGGCTTGGTACACCGCCGCCGTGGCCTTGGTCGCGTTGTGGGCAGGGATTCGGGCTACAAAACGCTCAATCTGGCGGCCTTCCATGACCGAGGCGTTGTCGGAATACGCCACCACCGTGTGCTGTGGGCTCAGTTGGTGGGTGTTGCGGATCATGCCGAACAGGCTTTTGGGCTGGCTCACGCCGTCGATGGTGAAGTCGGCGTTGAAGATTTTGTGTCGGCAATGCTCGCTGTTGGCCTGCGCAAACATCATCAACTCAACATCGGTTGGGTTGCGCTGCAAGCCGCTGAAGGCTTTGACCAAGTAGTCGATCTCGTCTTCGGCCAGCGCCAAGCCCCAAGTTTTGTTGGCCGCTTCCAGCGCTTTTTTGCCTTCTTGTGGGCCGCCCGACAGCACATCCACATGGTCCATGGGGGCGGCATCGAGCGCTGTAAACAAAGCGGCTGCTTCGGCGCGGCCGGGCATGGCCGATTCGGTCATGCTGTCGTGCAGCACTGCCGCAGCCTGTCCCAATTGCTCGGCGGTGAGTTTGGCGGTGCCCAGCAGGCCGGACTTCATGACCAAACGGTATTCGGTGAGTCGCTCTACCCGGCGCAGGTCAAAACCGCAGTTGTGGGCAATGTCGGTGGCTTTGGAGGCCCAAGGCGAAACAGTGCCCAAACGCGGGCTGACCAAGATCACGGGGCCATCGGTCGGGCCGGTATAGGCCTCGCCATAAGTCAACAGGGCCGCCAGGGTTTGCTGGCGATCAGCCGACAGAGGCTCTAGGGTGGCCACAAGGTGCACAAATCGGGCCGAAATACCCAAAATTTGAGGTGAAATTTCTGCCAGACGGGGCAAAAGTTGGGCAATACGGAAGTCGCTGAGGGCGTTGCCGCCTTCGAAAGTCGTGAGGTGCAGGGACACGGGGTGGCCTTGTTAAGAGACAGAAAAAAACTTGTCGCCGGGGCCGCTGACTGGGGCTGACCGCAAAACCGGCTATTTTAGCCGGGGAAACACGGATCTAATACGGAAAAAACCCCTGATGGCACGCATTTCGGGCCGCGTGGAGTTAGTGCTTAGAACCCACGTTTTTCAGGTGATTGAACAACAAATCCCCATAAGGGCTCAAAGGCCGCTCGGGGTGGCGGCACAAATACAGGCTGCGCACGGCCCAGGGTTCGTCCAAAGTGAGAATCTGCACCGAGGCCTCCCGCACCATGGTGCGGGGCACCACCCCTAAGCCCACCCCTGCGGCCACCATATCAATAACCGCCGGATAGCCCGCCACGCGCACCCGCACATCGAGTTGCCTGCCCAATTGTCTGGCTTGGTTCATGACAAAGGTGTGAATGGCCGAGCCTTCGGGCAAGCAAACAAAGGGGTGGTCCAAGCATTGGGCAAAACGCACGGCAAGCGGTTTAAGTGGCTCGTGCGGCAGCTCATTCATGACCGGATGCAGGGGCGCAGCAATCAACACCAACTCGTCTTGTCGGTATTGCGTCCAGCTCAGTTCTGGGCTGTAACGGGATCGGGCCACAATGCCCAGTTCGGCCCGCCCTTGCAGCACGGCTTGCTCAATCTCCATGCTCAGGCGCTCTTGCAGAGACACGCGCACATGAGGGTGGTCGAGCAAAAAGCTTTTCATGTCGCCTGGCAAAAACGAAGCGATGGCGTTGCTGTTGGCCAACACCGTGACATGCCCGTGCACCCCGGTGGCGTAAGGGGCCAAATCGGCGTGCATTTGCTCCAGTGTGGCGGTGAAGCGATGCACATGCGCCAACATGACTTGACCGGCCGAGGTCAGGCGCAAGCCCCGGGCATGGCGATCAAACAACTGCACCCCCAAGGATTGCTCCAACTGGGTGATGCGTTGGCTGACCGAAGAAGGGGCCAAATGGCATTGGCTGGCCGCCGCCAGCACGGTGCCGTTTTGTGCCACAGCGGCAAAAACGCGCAAATCAATCAGGTCGTAGCGACCCGGCTTCCAAGGTTTCGTCATAGCCGAAAGCTTAACTTGAAAAAGGGCACTGGTCCGAAGTCTCAACTCTTGGCAAGATGCGACCATGTCTTTACTTCAATCCACCGATTCGCTGACCTCTGCCGACCTGCCGCTTTCGGGTATTTTGGTGATCAGCATTGAGCAAGCGGTTGCCGCACCTTTGGCCACTTGCCGCTTGGCCGATGCGGGGGCACGGGTCATCAAAATCGAGCGCCCCGAGGGCGACTTTGCCCGGGGTTATGACCATGCTGCTGCGGGTGAGGCGTCTTATTTTGTCTGGACCAACCGGGGCAAAGAGTCTCTGGTGCTGGATTACAAACAAACACCCGATGCCGAATTGCTGCACCGTTTGTTGGCCAAAGCCGATGTCTTTGTGCAAAACCTGGCCCCCGGTGCACTGAACCGCGCAGGCTTTGGCAGCGAAGAGTTACGCAAACGCTACCCCCGCTTGATCACCTGCGACATCAGCGGTTACGGCGAAGGCCATGCCGCCAGTGACCTGAAAGCCTACGATTTGTTGGTGCAGTGCGAGTCGGGTTTGGTCAGCGTGAGTGGCAGCCCGGGCGAACCGGGGCGCATTGGGGTGTCGGTGTGCGACATCGGGGCGGGCATGAACGCCCACAGCGCCATCCTGAACGCCTTGTTGTTACGCCAGCGCACCGGCTCGGGCAGTGCCGTTTCGGTGTCTTTGTTTGACGGTGCCGCCGACTGGATGACCGTGCCCTATGTGCACGAGCGTTATGGCGCGGGCGCACCGGGGCCCGCAGGGCTGGCCCATCCTTCGATTGCGCCTTATGGTGGATTCGTGAGCCACGATGGCGTGCGCGTGGTCATCAGCATCCAAAACGACCGTGAATGGGCCAGGCTTTGCAGCCAAGTGCTGGGCGCGCCCGAGGCGGCGCAAGACTCTCGCATGGCCACCAATGCCCTGCGGGTCGCCAATCGGGCGTTGGTCGATGGGTTGGTGGCCGAGCGCATGGGCCAACAAAGCTGGGCCGCGCTAGAAAAAGCCTTGAACTTCGCCCAAATTGCCTACGGTCAGGTTCGCGAAGTGGCCGATTTGGTGCAGCACCCGGCCTTGCGCACTTGGCCAATGAGCGTGCAAGGACAAACACTGCAAATGGTGGCGCCGCCCGCACGCAGCCCCTGGGACGCTGGGCAGTTTCGCCCGGTTCCCAGCTTGGGTGAGCACAGCCAAGCCTTGCGCGAAGAGTTTGGCGCTTAAACACCGCACCCCCCATTTTTTGATTTTTTAGCCATGAACTCTCCTGAAACCATTGACCTGACGCACCTGCGCCAATGGGTGGGCCGCCAGCACACCAGCACCGACACCCTGAGCCTTCGGCACGCGCGATTGATGGCCGCTGCGCTGGGCCAAAACCCCGAGCAACTAAAAGCCCATGACCCTTTGCCGCTGCTGTGGCACTGGGTTTACTTTTTGGAAGGCTTGCCGCCCGAACAACTGGGGCGCGACGGACATCCGGCGCGCGGTGGCTTTTTGCCCCCCGTACCGCTGGCCAACCGCATGTGGGCAGGTGGCCGATTGGAATTTTTTGCACCTCTGCGACTGGACGAACCGGCCGAAAAACGCTCTCAAGTCCTCTCTGTAGAACACAAATCAGGTCGCAGCGGCGATCTGGTGTTTGTCACCATCGAGCATGCGGTGTGGCAAGGCGGTGAGCGGGCTTTGCGGGAAGAACACGACATCGTCTACAAAAACCCCTGTCACTTTCGTTGGCACCGATGCGCGCCAGGAAGTGGATGGGCTTGCG
>CAMDXR010000272.1 GCA_945877725.1 Limnohabitans sp. Rim8 | reverse complement strand
ATGGACACGGTGCCAAAGCGCAAATGCACACTTAAATAGCTAGGGCCTTTGACGGCCGGGAAGTTGCGGGTGTCTTCGTACTGGTCTATTCGGCTTAAAAAGTCTTTCAGCAAGGCCTGCGCGCCGGATTCTCCGGTCGGAATCTTCAGCGCTTTCAGGTTGGTGGGCTCAAAACCAATGTCTTTCAGGCTGGGCACGTCATGGGACAAGTCTTCGGGCCGAGGGGCCAAGTGTTTGGCGAGGGGTGCCACCGGCTGCTCTTGCAGGTCTTCGGGTGTGATTTTTTTCAGCCAGGCGTTTTTGTAAGGCGTAAACACACTGAAAGGGTTGCCCATTTGGGTCAGCACTTCGTTGCGCTCAAACACCACATGGTCCTTGAAGGTGTGCAGCACAATGCCATGGTCCGCCAGATGGCCCCGCACCTGAATGTCGCGGGCCAGCGCCAGGGGTTCATCGTCGTGGTTGGCAAATACGGCTTGCGCCTGCAGGTGCCGCGCCAATTTGACGATTTTGTCTTTGGCCACGCCGTGCCGCACGATCAGGCCAGCTTGGGGATGACCGGCCAGTTGGCGCAGTTGGGCATCCACCTCGACCAGGGATTCGCGGATGAACTCGACCCGGCGGTCGGCGCGGGGCAGTTTGTCGAGGATCTCGGTGTCAAACACAAAGACCACATGCACCCGCTGGCAATGCTTCAGGGCTTGGTGCAGTGCAGCATGATCGGTCACTCGCAGGTCGCGTCGCAGCCAGACCAGGCCACAAGAAAAAGGTGTTTCCATCAGGGTTTGCCGGGTTGGATCAAACATTGCGCTTGGGGTCCTGCCTAGAAGGGGCGAGACCGCTAAAATCGGCGCATGACAGATTGTGCCTCCATCGACCTCAAGCATCATTTCCTGATCGCCATGCCCGGGTTGGAAGATGAGACTTTCGCCCGCTCCGTGATCTATATGTGTGAGCACAGCGCCAATGGGGCCATGGGCCTGATCATCAATAAGCCATCGCCCATCAGCATGAGGCTGTTGTTTGACAAGGTGGATTTGCCCTTGCGGCGCGAAGATTTGGTGCAAAACCCGGTTGGCCACGGAGGGCCGGTTCAAACCGAGCGGGGATTTGTGTTGCACGAACCCATGCGCCTGGAGATCCCTCAAGAAGATGGGGCCTCTATTTATGCCTCCACCCTCACCGTACCCGGGGGTCTGGAGATGACCACCTCGCGCGATGTACTCGAAGCCCTGTCTTCAGGGGCCGGGCCACGCCGGGTGTTGGTGACGCTGGGCTATTCATCCTGGGGCGAGGGGCAATTGGAGTCTGAGTTGGGCGAAAACGCCTGGCTTACGGTGCCCGCCTCTGCTGAGGTGATTTTTGATGTGCCCATGGCCGAGCGCTACGACCGCGCTTTAGACTTACTGGGCCTTAAAAGCTGGATGCTTTCGCCAGATGCGGGGCACGCATGAGTGGGGTTCCCATGGGCACGGCTGACAGCATGACAACACCCGTGACCACAACCGTTCCTGCAACCGTTCCTGCAATCGTCCCCCCTTCCCAGCAAACCTTTTTGGCTTTTGACTACGGATTAAAGCGCACGGGTGTGGCGGTGGGCAACCGCCTGATGCGCTCGGCCACCCCGCAAGGCACGATTGCCGCTGAGGGCGATGCCCGGTTTGAGCTGATTGCCAAACGCATTAAAGAGTGGCAACCCGATGCCCTGGTGATTGGCGTGCCGACGCACCCGGATGGCGGCGAGCACGAAAACACCTTGCGCGCCCGCAAGTTCGGCCGCCAATTGCGTGGCCGTTTCGGCCTGAGCGTGTACGAAGTGGATGAGCGTTATACCACCACCGAAGCCCATTCTTACGGAGCCAAAGATGCCGATGCGGCCGCAGCGGCCATCATTCTTGAACAATTCTTAAGGAGCCTCCCATGAGCGCTTTGGCCCTCAATGCCGAGGCCTTGTACCCGGAATTGCTGCGCGGTGTGCGCGGCTTGTGCAAGGCAGATACCCGTTTGGTCGGCATCACCTCGGGTGGGGCTTGGCTCGCCGAGCGCCTGCAGCGCGACTTGGGCCTCGCGGGTGAGTCCGGCCAAGTGTCGTCGGTCATGCACCGCGATGACTACGCCCAGCGCGGTCTGTCGGCGGGTGGCCAGACGCATTTGCCGTTCGAAGTGGATGGGGCCGATATTCTGGTACTGGACGATGTGCTCTACACCGGGCGCACCATTCGGGCGGTGTTGAACGAAATTTTTGACTATGGGCGTCCGGCCCGCGTGCAACTGGCCGTGCTGGTAGACCGGGGGGGGCGTCAGTTGCCGGTGCAAGCCGATTTTGCGGCGGCCCGGGTGGCTTTGCCCGAGACACAATCGCTGGCGCTGGCCCGCGATGCCTCGGGTGCATTCAGTTTTGAAGTGGAGAACAAGGCCTGAAAAGGTAAAAAAACATGCTCTACAAACGCAACAACCCCCAACTCAATAAAAACGGTGAGCTGATTCACCTGCTCTCCACCGAGGGCCTTTCCAAAGACATCCTGACGCACATTCTGGACACGGCGGCCAGCTTTGTCAGCGTGCAAGAGCGCGAGGTGAAAAAGGTGCCACTTTTGCGTGGCAAAAGTGTTTTTAACTTGTTTTTTGAGAACAGCACCCGCACCCGCACCACCTTCGACATTGCGGCTACGCGCCTGTCGGCCGATGTGTACACGCTGGACATTGCCCGGTCTTCGGCCAGCAAGGGCGAGTCTTTGCTTGACACCATTGCCAACCTGAGCGCCATGGCGGCCGATATTTTTGTGGTGCGCCACAGTGAATCCGGCGCCCCCTACCTCATTGCGCAGCATGTGGCTCCCCATGTGCATGTGGTCAATGCCGGGGACGGGCGTCATGCCCACCCTACCCAGGGCTTGCTGGACATGTACACCATCAGGCATTACAAAAAAGACTTCTCCAACCTCACCGTGGCCATCGTGGGCGATGTGCTGCACTCGCGGGTGGCCCGTTCTGACATTCATGCATTGACCACGCTGGGCTGTGCCGAGGTGCGCGTGGTGGGCCCCAAAACCTTGGTGCCTGCCGACATGGCGCAAATGGGCGTGCGGGTGTTCAACAACCTGGAAGAAGGCATCAAGGGTTGCGATGTGATCATCATGTTGCGCTTGCAAAACGAGCGCATGAGCGGTGCGTTGCTGCCGTCCAGCCAGGAATATTTTGAAAGCTTCGGCCTGACGCCCGAAAAACTGCAACTGGCCAAGTCAGATGCCATCGTGATGCACCCGGGACCGATCAACCGCGGCGTCGAGATTGACTCTGCGGTGGTGGATGGCCAGCAAAGCGTGATCTTGCCGCAGGTGACTTTCGGCATCGCCGTGCGCATGGCGGTGATGAGCATCGTGGCGGGTAACGAGGCGTGAGGAAAGAACCATGAAAATCCTGATCCAAAACGGCCGCGTCATGGACCCTGCCAGCGGTTTCGATCAAAAAGTCGATCTGGCCATTGCCGCCGGGCGCATTGTGGCCATCGGCTCCGCCCCTGCGGGTTTCACGCCCAACCGGGTGATTGATGCCAGCGGGGCCATTGTGGCCCCCGGCTTGGTTGATTTGGCGGCGCGTTTGCGCGAACCCGGGCAAGAACATGCGGGCATGCTCGAGAGCGAAATGGCCGCCGCCGTGGCCGGGGGCGTGACCAGTTTGGTCTGCCCCCCCGACACCGACCCGGTGCTGGACGAGCCCGGATTGGTAGAAATGCTGCGCTACCGCGCCGAAAAACTGCACCAGGCCCGTGTGTTGCCGCTGGGGGCGCTCACGGTGGGCCTGAAGGGCGAGGTACTGACCGAAATGGGCCAACTCACGGCTGCAGGTTGCGTAGGTTTCAGTCAGGCCGAGGTGCCGATTCCGAGCACACAAGTGCTGCAACGTGCACTGCAATACGCCAGCACCTTTGGCTACGCCGTTTGGCTGCGTCCGCAAGAACTGCATTTGGGCAAGGGCGTGGCCGCCAGTGGCCCTCTGGCCACGCGCATGGGCTTGTCTGGCGTGTCGGTGGCAGCCGAAACCATCGCCTTGCACACTATTTTTGAGCTGGTGCGCAGCACCCGAACCCGTCTACACCTGTGCCGCATCAGCAGTGCTCAGGGGGTGGAGTTGGTCCGTAAGGCCAAGGCCGAGGGGCTGCCTGTGACGGCCGATGTGAGCATCAATTCACTGCACCTGACCGACACCGACATGGGTTATTTTGACAGCCGAGCCCGCCTGACGCCCGTGTTGCGACAGCAGCGGGACCGCGATGCGCTGCGTGCAGGTTTGGCCGATGGCACGCTGGACGCGCTGGTGTCGGATCACACCCCGGTCGATGCCGATGCCAAGGCCTTGCCCTTTGCCGAAGCCGAGCCCGGTGCCACGGGCCTAGAGCTGCTTTGGAGTCTGGCGCTCAAGTGGGGGCAAGATTCAGGCGTGCCTTTGATGCATGTGCTTTCGCGTATCACGGCCGACCCGGCCCGTTTGCTGGGCACAACGCTGCAAACTTTGCAAGGCTCAGTCGGTCA
>CAMDXR010000271.1 GCA_945877725.1 Limnohabitans sp. Rim8 | reverse complement strand
GGGCTTGGTCGACAAGCATTACCCCCAGCTGCGCGTGCCTTTGTGGACAGAAACCCCTTGGTGCGTGCTGCTTGAAAACTCGGACAGCGAAGACGAAGCCCATGCCCGCAGCCAATTTGAAGCCTTGTTAGAAACCGCACTGGAAGTGGGTTGCGTGACCGATGCGGTGGTGGCAGAAAACCTGACTCAGGCCCGCAGCCTGTGGCACATCCGCGAAAGCATCACCTTGGCGCAGGCCACTGAAGGCTTGAACATCAAGCACGACATCAGCATTCCGGTGTCGCGCATTCCTGCGTTTGTGGCCGAAACCGATGCCCTGCTGGCCCGCGAAGTGCCGGGCGTGCGCATGGTCAATTTCGGGCACCTGGGCGATGGCAATCTGCACTACAACGTGCAAGCCCCCGAGGGTGTGGATGGCCCAGCCTTTTTGAATGCTTTTGAAGAGCGCGTCAACACCCTGGTATTCGACCAAGTGGCCCGGTTTGATGGCTCCATCAGCGCCGAGCACGGCGTGGGCGAACTCAAGGTGGGCAAACTGCCACTCTACAAAGACCCCACCGCGCTGGCCATGATGCGGGCCGTCAAAAAGGCGCTGGACCCGCAGAACCTGCTGAACCCCGGGCGGGTTTTGGGTTGAAGCGTCTGTCTCAAGCCTCTCGCCTGCTGCTGCTGATTTACCTGTGTTTCATCAGCCTGGGCTTGCCCGATGGGATTTTGGGGGCCGCATGGCCTGCCATCCGTTTGGACATGCAACAACCTTTGGCCACTGTGGGCCTGATCACGATCAGCATGACGGTGTGTTCCGCTCTCAGCAGTTTGTGGGCGGCCACTCTGACCCGGCGCTGGGGCACCGGCCCGATTGTGGCGGCGAGTGGTCTGATGACGGCACTGGCTTTGCTCGGGTTTGCCAATGCGCCCTCGTTCACATGGTTGTTGCTCATGGCCATTCCCCTGGGATTGGGCGCGGGGGCGGTCGATGCCAGCGTCAACCATTTTGTGTCTGTGCACTACACCGCGCGCCACATGAACTGGCTGCATGGCTTTTGGGGCGTCGGGGCCAGCACCAGTCCATTGGTCATGGGAGCGGTCATGGCACAAACCGGGCAATGGTCTGCGGGCGTGCTCGCGCTGGGGCTGGCGCAACTGGTGCTTTCTGGCGTGTTGTGGCTGTGTCTGCCTTGGTGGAAACAGCCCGTCAAGCTTGCGCAAACCGTGGCCAGCACCGACCCTGCACCCCAATCTGCCCTGCTCCCAGCAGATTCAGTGCATCACCCTTGGGCCGCTTGGCTGGCACCCGCCTGTTTTTTGTTTTATGTGGGCGCTGAAATGGGCACCGGGCTTTGGGCTGCGAGCATTTTGGTGCAAGAACGCGGCTTGAGCCTGGTGCAGGCCAGTGCAGGCTTGTCTTTGTACTTTGGTGCCATCACGGTGGGCCGCTTTGGGGTGGGCCTTGTGGCGCATCGGCTAAGCAACCGCCAGTGGGTGCAATGGGGCATCGGCTTGGCGGTGCTGGGCGCCAGTCTGTTTGCACTGCCCCTGCCCAGCCCGTTCAGCTTCGCGGGCCTGGCCCTGATGGGGCTGGGCTGTGCGCCTATTTTCCCTTCGCTGATGCATGAAACCGCGCGCCGCTTTCCGCCCGAATTGGCCCGCACCCTGGTCGGCCGACAAATGGTTTTTGCCTATGCAGGGGGTTCGGTTTTGCCAGCGGGCCTGGGCTTGATCGCCACCTGGGTCGGTCTGAGCTGGGTCATGCCCTGCGTCCTGATGCTGTTGATCAGCTTGGTTTTAGCCACGCGATGGCTCGACCGCATGACCTGAAAACCCCTTAAGCCTGGTGATTGGTAAACTTGCCTCCCATGAACACCCCTGCCCGCCCCATCCGCAGCCAATATGAAGACTTTATGCGCCATGTGTACACCACGGGCGTGCAAAAAGGTGACCGTACCGGTACCGGCACCCGCAGCGTTTTTGGCCACCAAATGCGTTTTGACCTGAACGAAGGTTTTCCGCTGGTGACCACCAAAAAGGTCTTTTTGCGAGCCATCATTGTCGAGTTGTTGTGGTTTTTGCGCGGCGACAGCAACGTCAAATGGTTGCAAGAACGCGGCTGCACCATATGGGACGAGTGGGCGCGCGAAGACGGCAGCTTGGGTCCGGTGTATGGCGTGCAATGGCGCAGCTGGCCCACCCCTGGAGGCGGGCACATCGACCAGATCGGCGATGTCATGAAAACCCTGAAAGCCAACCCGGACAGCCGCCGCATCATTGTCAGCGCCTGGAACGTGGCCGAACTCGACAAAATGGCGCTCATGCCCTGCCATGCGTTCTTCCAGTTTTATGTGGCCCCGCCGCAAAACCCAGGCGAGAAAGCCAAACTCAGCTGCCAGCTCTACCAGCGCAGTGCCGACATTTTTCTGGGCGTGCCCTTCAACATCGCCAGTTACGCGCTGCTCACCCACATGGTGGCGCAGCAATGCGACATGGAGGTGGGCGATTTCATCTGGACCGGCGGCGATTGCCACATTTACAGCAACCACCACGAACAAGTGGAACTGCAACTGAGCCGTGCGCCCATGGCCTACCCGACACTGCACATCAAGCGCCGCCCCGAATCGATTTTTGACTACCAGTTCGAAGATTTTGAAGTGCAAGGCTACGAATGCCACCCGGCCATCAAAGCGCCTGTGGCGGTTTGAAGCTGTCGATCCGCCCTTGTCACCTGACACCACACGTAAATCACTTCTGCCAGAGATGAAGCTTCACCTGATTTATGCCCGCGCCCGCAATGGCGTGATTGGTGCCAACAACAGCTTGCCTTGGCACCTGCCGGAAGACTTGGCGCACTTTAAACGCACGACCCTCGGGCAACCCGTGATCATGGGGCGCAAAACCTGGGAGTCCTTGCCCCCCAAGTTTCGCCCCTTGCCTGGGCGGCTCAACATCGTGGTCACACGCCAGCCCGACTGGCATGCCGAAGGGGCTGTGCGCGCCCACTCCATTGAAGATGCCATGCGCCAATGCCCTGAGGCCAGCGACGCTTGGGTGATTGGCGGTGCCGAGATTTACGCCCAAGCCGCACCTTTGGCCAGCAGTGCCGTGGTCACCGAAATCGAGCAAGACTTTGAAGGCGACGCCTTTGCCCCCGAGTTGGGGCAAAACTGGCAAGAAGTCCATCGTGAGCACCACATCGCAGCCAATGGCATGCGCTTTTCATTCGTCACTTACCAACTCAATCGCTAAGGAGACAACAACATGTCTGGACAAGGTTTTCACGTTCATGGCCCCCACGACCACGAGATTGAGCATGCCACCCAAGGGCACGGAGCGGGCCACACCAGCAGCATTGCTTTGTTCACGGCCATCATTGCCACCGTGGGTGCCCTCTTTGGTTACATGGGCGGGGCGACCCAAGCCAACGCTGGTTTGTACAAAAATAATGCCGCCATCAAAAAAACCGAAGCCTCCAACCAGTGGAACTATTACCAAGCCAAAAGCAGCAAACAAAATCTGAGCGAACTGGCCCTAGAGTTGGCCCCCGCAACTAAAAAAGAGTTTTACACCGAAGAAATCAAACGCTACAAATCCGAAAAGGCCGAGATCAAGACCGCTGCAGAAAAACTGGAGGCCGAGTCCAAGACTTGGGACGATCGGTCGGATGCACAAATGCACCAGCATCACCGCTGGGCTCAAGCCACCACCGTGCTGCAAGTGGCCATTGCCATGGCTGCCATTGCCCTGCTGACACAAAGAAAATGGCTTGAATACGTGATGTATGGCGCAGGCGCGATCGGTTTCTTAGTGGGTATTTTGGCCGCTCTTCACATTTAAACGCTACTCATTCCTATCAGTCCCCATGAAAATCGCCACCTGGAACGTCAACTCCCTGTCCGTCCGCTTACCTCAGGTCCTGGACTGGCTGGCGACACAAAAAGCCGAGGGGGGCGTGGATGTGCTGGCCCTGCAAGAACTCAAACTCACCGACGACAAGTTTCCCATTGCCGCCTTTCAGGAGGCGGGGTATCAGGCGCAGTGGTTTGGTCAGAAAACCTACAACGGGGTGGCGCTGGTTTCGACGGCTCCCGGCAACCATGTGGTGAAAAACATCCCGGGCTTTGAAGACGACATGTCCCGGGTGATTGCCGCCACCTACCCCGATGGCCAAGGTGGCCAAGTGCGCGTGATCGGCGCTTATTTCCCCAACGGGCAAGCCCCTGACAGCGACAAGTTTGTCTACAAAATGCGCTGGCTCGGTGCATTGCGCGATTGGGTCGGACAAGAAATGAAGAGTCACCCCCAACTGGTGCTGTTAGGCGACTACAACATCACCTTTGACTCGCTCGACATGTGGGACCCGGTGGCCTTGGCAGGCTCCATCCATTGCACCGATGCCGAACGCGAAAAATTGCAAGCCTTGGTTGATTTGGGTTTAACAGACAGTTTTAGGCTGTTTGAACAGCCCGAGAAAAGTTACAGCTGGTGGGATTACCGCGAGTTCGCATTCCGGCGCAATCGGGGTCTGCGGATTGACCATATTTTGAT
>CAMDXR010000270.1 GCA_945877725.1 Limnohabitans sp. Rim8 | reverse complement strand
CGGTAAATCTCGCGCTTCAGGGCGGTCCCCTCGCCAAACCAGCCCCCAGGGGGTACGCCGGTAAAGGTCATGGTTTGACCGCTTTCGCTGTCGTTACTCATCTTGAGCAAGCCCGAAATCACGCCGAACCAATAAGTGACCGGACGGCCCACGCGGCAAACGTAATCGCCAACCTGGGGGTCGCTGACCACCAATTTCGGCACCACCCGTTCGCGTTCGTCTGGTTCAAGCAAGTTGAGCCAAGGAATTTCTTGCAGTTCGGTGGAGGTGGGTGCGCGGCGACGCTGGTAAACAGTGGTTTCTTGGGGCATGGGGTGAGTCTGTTCGTCAGCCAACGGTCAGTTGGGCTAGGGGTCTTCCCTGAATTGTCGTCCAAACGACAACTTGGCGTCAAACTCCGTTTTAGCATCCGACTATCAACAAACCGACACCCCTGTGGGTGGGGTGTTTCAGTTTGATTTTTGGAGTCAGGTCCGGTCATGCAAACAACGTTTCCCCGATTGATGCTCAAGCATGCTGCAGAGCGCCCTGGCGCGCCAGCTTTGCGCGAGAAAGAATATGGCATTTGGCAGACCACCACCTGGGCAGACTTGTCCCGTTTGGTTGAATCCGTGGCCTGCGGCTTGCACCAAGCGGGTTTGCAGCGCGGGGAGCACATGGTTGTGGTGGGCTCCAACCGTCCGCGTCTTTACGCCACCATGTTGGCCGCGCAGTCTTTGGGGGCCATCCCCGTGCCGTTGTACCAAGATGCCGCATCGGCAGAGTGCGTGTTTCCAATCACCAATGCCGAGGTGCGTTTTTGTGTGGTGGAAGATCAAGAGCAGGTCGACAAAATGCTAGAGGTGCGCGAGAAGTGCCCGCAACTCAGTCATATTTATTACGACGATCCGCGCGGCTTGCGCAAATACACCGAAGACGGCCTGGGTTCATTGGAAGAATTGATCGCCGCTGGGGGCGTGTTTGCCAAGCAGCACCCCCAGTTTTTCGCGGAAGAGGTTGATAAAGCTCAATTCACCGATGTGGCGGCCATGTTCTTTACATCAGGCACCACAGGCAACCCCAAGGGCGTGGTACACACGCACAGTTCCCTGATTGACCGGGCCGACGCGGGGGCCGAGTTTGACAAATTAACCAGTTCCGAAGACGTGCTGGCCTATATGCCGCCTGCTTGGATTGGGCAAAACATCTTCAGCTATGCGCAGTGGTTGGTGTGTGGTTATGTGGTCAATTGCCCCGAATCGGCCGCCACGGTCACCATCGACCTGAAAGAAATTGGACCCACCTATTACTTCGCACCCCCTCGGGTGTTTGAGGGCATGCTGACCAGCGTGATGATCCGCATGGAGGACGCTGGAAGCATCAAGCGCAAGATGTTCCATTACTTCATGGGCGTGGCCAAAAAAGTGGGTCCGGCCCTGATGGACGGGCATTCGGTGGGTTTGACTGACCGTTTGGTTTATGCCCTGGGCAACTGGATGGTTTATGGTCCCTTGCGAAACAATTTGGGCTTCAGCCGAGTGCGCGTGGCCTACACCGCAGGCGAGGCCATCGGGCCAGATTTGTTCACCTTTTTCCGCTCGATCGGGGTGAACATCAAGCAGCTCTATGGTTCCACCGAAACTGCCGTGTTTGTGTGCCTGCAGCCCGATAACGAGGCACGCGCCGACACCGTGGGTGTGCCCTGCAAAGGGGTGGAGATCAAGGTGGCCGAGAACGGTGAAATTCTGGTCAAGTCGCCTGGTTTGCTCAAAGGCTATTACAAAAACCCCGAAGCCACGGCCGAAGTGCTCACCCCCGATGGTTGGTACCACACCAGCGATGCCGGGTTCATTGACAGCCACGGGCACCTGAAGATCATTGACCGCGTGAAAGACGTGGGCCGTATCCATGGCGGTGCCAACGACGGGGCCATGTTTGCGCCCAAATACGTTGAGAACAAGCTCAAGTTTTTCCCGCACATCAAAGAGGTGGTGGCCTATGGCGACCAGCGCGAAAAAGTGTGCGTGATGCTGAACATCGATTTTGACGCCGTGGGCAACTGGGCCGAGCGCCGCAACCTGCCTTATGCCGGTTACACCGACTTGGCGCAAAAACCCGAGGTCTACCAACTCATCAAGGAGTGCGTGGAAAAGGTCAACGCCGACTTGGCAGAAGACGCATTGTTGGCGGGCAGCCAGGTCTCGCGCTTCTTGGTTTTGCACAAAGAGCTCGACGCCGACGATGGCGAGTTGACGCGCACCAACAAGGTTCGTCGGGGCTTTATTGCCGAAAAGTACAAGCCCCTTGTGGACGGGCTGTACGAGGGCAAAACCGAGCAATACATCGAGACCGTGGTCAAGTTTGAAGACGGTCGCACAGGCAGTGTCAGTGCGACCTTGAAGATTTCCGACGCCAAGACATTCACACCCGTGAAGGCAGCAGCATGAGCAAGGCCGGACCGCTCCAAGTTGCGAAGGCCCCCCTGGGGGGCAGCGCAGTACATGAAATGACAAGCGTGGGGGCTCAATGAGCAAGAAAATCGGCGACGTTATTCTGGACGTCAACAACATCAGTTTGCGGTTTGGGGGCGTGAAGGCCCTGACCGACATCTCTTTTAATGTGCGCGAGCACGAGGTGCGCGCCATCATCGGCCCCAACGGCGCAGGCAAAAGCTCCATGCTCAACTGCATCAACGGGGTTTACCAGCCGCAAGAGGGCAGCATCACGTTCAAGGGCCAGACCTTTGACCACATGAACAGCCGCCAAGTGGCCGAGATGGGCATTGCCCGAACATTCCAGAATTTGGCGCTGTTCAAGGGCATGAGCGTGATCGACAACATCATGACCGGCCGCAATCTGCGCATCAAGAGCAACATCTTTATGCAGGCTCTGCGCCTTGGCCCCGCCCAGCGCGAGGAAGAAGAGCACCGCGAGTTTGTCGAACACATCATCGACTTTCTCGAGATCCAGGCTTTTCGCAAAACCCCCGTCGGCCAACTGCCTTATGGCCTGCAAAAACGTGTCGACCTGGGTCGCGCATTGGCCATGGAGCCCCAAGTGTTGTTGCTGGACGAACCCATGGCCGGTATGAACATGGAAGAAAAGCAGGACATGTGCCGCTTTATCTTGGACGTGAACGACGAGTTTGGCTCCACGATTGTGCTGATTGAGCACGACATGGGCGTGGTGATGGACATTTCTGACCGCGTGGTGGTGCTGGACTACGGCAAAAAAATCGGCGACGGGACCCCCGAAGAAGTGCGCAACAACGAAGAAGTGATCAGTGCCTATCTGGGCACCAGTCATTGAGGAGATAAGAACATGGCATTTTTCCTGGAAGCTCTGTTGGGTGGCCTGATGGCAGGCATGCTCTATTCGCTGGTGGCGCTCGGCTTTGTGCTGATTTTCAAGGCGTCTGGTGTTTTTAACTTTGCGCAAGGCGCAATGGTGTTGTTTGCTGCGTTGGCCATGGCCCGGTTTTCGGAGTGGATTCCTGAATGGCTGGGCATCCAAGACAAGTTCTTGGGCAACCTGATTGCCTTTGTGTTGGCGGCAGCCATCATGTTTGTGCTGGCCTGGCTGATTGAACGATTGGTGTTGCGCCACTTGGTGAACCAAGAAGGCGTGACTTTGCTCATGGCTACGCTGGGCATTACGTACTTTTTGGACGGTTTGGGTCAGACGATTTTCGGCAGCGACATTTACAAAATTGATGTCGGTATGCCCAAAGACCCGATCTTTTTGTTCGAATCCGTCTTCCAGGGCGGTGTGCTGGTCAACCTCGAAGACGTTTACGCAGCCTGCATTGCGGCTTTGTTGGTGGTGGTGTTGTCGCTGTTTTTCCAGAAAACCAGCACGGGCCGCGCCTTGCGCGCTGTGGCCGATGACCATCAAGCGGCACAGTCCATTGGTATTCCGCTCAACCGGATTTGGGTGATCGTGTGGTTTGTGGCGGGAATTACCGCTTTGGTGGCCGGCATTATTTGGGGCTCCAAGATGGGGGTTCAGTTTTCGCTGACCACTGTGGCTTTGCGGGCTTTGCCAGTCATCATTTTGGGTGGCCTGACCTCGGTGCCGGGCGCCATCATTGGCGGCTTGATCATTGGGGTGGGTGAGAAATTGTCCGAGGTTTACCTGGGCCCTTATGTGGGTGGGGGGATCGAAATCTGGTTTGCTTACGTGCTGGCGCTGGTGTTCTTGCTGTTCCGTCCGCAAGGCTTGTTTGGCGAAAAAATCATCGACCGCGTGTAAGGAGAAAAAATATGTTCTACAGAGAAAACGGTCAATTTAAAACCACTTACCGCAGCGATCAGCAGATCTTTGCCATTGCGCAAGACCGCTGGGTCATTCTGGCCTTGATCGCCTTTGCTTTTGTTGGCGTGCCCTTGTTGGTCGACGAGTACATGTACCGCGCCATTCTGATTCCCTTTCTGATTCTGTCCATGGCAGCGTTGGGGGTGAACATATTGGTGGGTTATTGCGGTCAGATTTCGCTGGGTTCGGGCGCATTCATGGCGGTGGGGGCCTACATGGCCTACAACACCTACATCCGAATTGATGGCATGCCCTTGATTCTGGCTTTGTTGTCCGGGGGCTTTTTTGCCACGCTGGTGGG
>CAMDXR010000269.1 GCA_945877725.1 Limnohabitans sp. Rim8 | reverse complement strand
AGCCCACGCCCTCCAGCCTGACACGTCTGATTTCATTGCCAGTGATGAAGAGTTTGCCCTTGCCTGATGCCGTGCCCGACCACTTCTTGCCGGTATTTTTGGTGCCGGGCCTGATGTGTGATCACACCGTTTGGGAGCCCTTGTTGCCTTGGCTCGGCCAGCAGCACCACTGCACGGTGGTGGACCATGCTGGGGCAGATTCTTTGCCGCAAATGGCGCGACAAATGCTGGCTTCAGCCCCGCCTGCGTTTTTGTTGGCCGGGCATTCCATGGGCGCACGCGTGGTGCTGGAGGCGGTGCGTTTGGCTCCCGAACGTGTGCGGGGGGTAGCATTGCTCGACACCGGGCATTTGCCCAGACCAGTTGGCCAGGCGGGAGAAGACGAGGCGGCCAAACGCTTCGCCTTGTTGCAGGTGGCCCAAACCCAGGGCGTGCGGGCCATGGCGCAGCAATGGGTTCGGGGCATGGTGCACCCAGACCGATTGGTCGATGCCGAGTTGATCGAGCGCATTGTGGGCATGTTCGAGCGCAAAAGTGCCGACATTTTTGCGCGCCAGATTCAGGCTTTGCTGTCCCGGCCCAATGGTTCCGACGTGTTGCGTGCCCTGACGGTGCCCACATTGTTGATGTGTGGGGCGCAAGATGCGTGGTCGCCCCCGGCGCAACATCAGGCCATGCAGGCCTGTGTCCCTGCCGGATTGGCACCACTCGATCTGATCGAGCAAGCCGGGCACATGGCCCCCATGGAGCAGCCCGAGCAGGTGGCAGCTTCTCTGCTGCGTTGGCTGGCGCGGTGTGTTGCTTTTGAGACCGATGCCCAAGTGGTTTGATCGATCCTTAGCCTTGTTTCTTTCTTCGGGTATCACCAGCGGCCTGATGCGCCGCCGCCGCCAAACCCGCCACCACCACCTTTAAAACCCCCACCCAGTCCCCCGGTTCCTTTACCCGATCTGGTCGGGGCAATGGTCAATCACAGCTTCTTTATGTCATACCCGGCCAGACCGGGTATCCATGTTCGCCGCAGGCATGGCCCCCCTATCAGATAGGGGGTGACGTCAAGGGGCACAGGCCCCTAATCAAGCATATGTGACAGTTAAGTTATTTTTATCAATTTTAAAATAGTTATAGTTTTCTTTGGAGGTATTCTGTAGTTACATATCTAGCATTTATTTGTAATTAAATCATGGAAATTAATAAAAGATAATAAATTCATGATTTTTAACAACAGCAATAAATTTTTGGCGATTTTTGCCGGTTCGGTTGTATTTTCTGGTTTTGCCATAGCGCAGCCAGAAACAACTTGGCGGCTTCAGACGGCAGCATCGACGCATTGGGTCGAGTTTGCGCAGGGCTCAGAGCTTTCTAAGCTGGCAGCCAGTTACCGGGCCGGTGGTTATGAAACCTCTGCTGGGCAACGGGTGTCGTTTGACCCGTGGTACCGCCCCAAATTCACCGAGACACGTTTGACCTGGATGACCCAATTGACGCCGGAGTTTGGTGTGCTATGGGGGGCAGGCACAGGTGAACGGGCCCAAAAATACCAAATTTCTCCCAGCTTGAAATTGGGCTTTATCTACCAGACCCCTGTGGGTTCTGGGGCCCATTTGTCTATTAGGCTGACATCGGTTTTGGGCGGCCGAATGGCCGAACGGCCTTGTCTTGCCAGTTACCTCGAACAAGAAGAGTACGCAAACGTCAAAGTCAACTGCAGATTGGCAGCCGCCCAACTGCAACCGGCCGAGACCTTGAAGTACCTGACCCATGCGTTGCCACCAGACCGTAACAACGCATCCATTCGCTATACGGTCGTTTTTTGAATTCAATCACTTCAGGGATCAATTATGAAAATCGTTCGCAACATCACCGTGGCCTCCCTCGGATTTTTAGCCTTCACGGCCGTTCACGCGCAAACCGTTCAAAACTGGATGAGTCCAGAGGTAGGCAACGCCTGGAGTCAGGGCTACAAAGGCGCAGGGGTGACCGTGACGGTGATCGATGATTTCAAGAGCAGCAAGTACTACATCGGAAAACTGGGGGGCTACACGCAAATTGATTTGCATGGCAACTTCACAAAGCAAGAAGCCAGCTTGATTGCGCCCTTGGCCACCTTGCGCACGCAAGATTACTATGCGGGCACTGCGGTGGGCTTGAATCCGGGGCTGAATGTGCTGAACCTGAGCTACAGCATGATTGCCCGGGCTGGTTATGCCATCACTCAAATTGGTTGGAACAATCAGGAGTCGTCCATCATCGGCCATGCCAAAAATGGTCGGGCTGTCGTGGCGAAGGCAGCAGGTAATGCCGGTGTTGTGATTGGGACGCCCAATGCTGCGGGCAATGTGGATTATTTGGGGGTCGCACTGAAAGGCGCTGCATCGGCCATTTTTGTGGGCGCTTTGACCACCCACGGCAGCACCGCAGCGCCAGCCAGTTTGGCCAGCTACTCCAACCGACCCGGCAACGATGCTGTGGTGCAGCGGCAGTTTCTGACGGTAGGTGTGTTGGGGGATAAAACCGGCTTGAATGGCACCTCATTTGGCGCGCCCATCATCTCGGGGTATTCGGCCATTCTGGGCAGTAAATTCACACAGTCAACGCCGACCCAAATCGTCAATCAACTGCTCAATACGGCGCGCAAAGACACCATTGCGGGGTACAACGCTGCAACCCATGGCCGGGGTGAAGCCAGCCTGACCCGTGCGCTGGCCCCTGTCAGTATTCAATAAATGCGCCAGGCCCTGAACCGACTGAGAGGGGCGGTTCAGGGCAGTTGCCCTACAACAGCCTTTCAACAGCCCAACGACAGCCCTACAACATGGCGGCGTCTTGTAAAGCCAAGTTGTCTAGCACCTCGTTCAGTGCCGAGTTGTTGAAAAAGCAGGTACGGGTTTCGGCAGCGGTGTTTATGTGCGCAAGTTCGGGGGCAAAAAACCCCATTTTTACGAGACTTGCGTATCGCGAGTTTTGGTCTGGGTCATCCACGCGGCAGGGTCATCAGTGGGATGTCTTTGGCGACGGCCAATTTGTCGAGTTGCTGGCGGGTCTGGCCAGCGAAAAAAGTTTCGATGGCTTTGCGCGTGGCGGGCTTGAAAAGGTCTGTGCCCGGATGGCTGATCTTGACCCCAGCGGCTTCGCATAAGCGTGCAGCAAAGTGTGGCTCCAGGGCGGCCACCGCCACCCGGCCGTTTTTACAGGCATACAACCGGTAGCCTGCATGGGCGCCGCCCACAGCGCCATCCGGCGTGGTCATGCGCAAGCGCCGAGGCAGGGCCAGCCAGATGGCTGCATCGGACAGGGCCACCTCGTGGTGGCTGCCTTTGCCCGTGGTCTTGAGGCAGAGCAGAGCCTGCAGCGCGGCCTCGCTGGCCATGAGCGCGCCGCCCATGTCGGCAAACAAACTGGGCGGCAGGTCCATGCCGTTGACCAGCCCGGCCTCGGCCTGATAGGTCAAATCGTGGCCCGGAATTTCGGCCAGCGGCCCGGGGGAGCCGACCACTTCGATCAGGCTGAGCGCCGGATACTGTTTGTGCAGCGTCTTCCAACTCAAACCCAGTTTGCTCAAGGCCGAGGGGCGAAATGATGTGAGCAGCAAATCGGTTTTGGGCAACAGTTTGTGCAGGGACGCTTGCCCAGTCGGGGTTTTAAGGTCCAGTGTTTTTTGCTGAATGCCCTCGTGCAGCAAATCGTATCCGCCAGCGGTGTAGTGCTGCATGGGGTCGCCAGCGGGCGGATTGATCTTGGTGCAACGCGCGCCCATTTGAGCCAGACGCATCAGGGCAGCAGGCCCAGGCAAATTGAGCGCCAAACTCAGCACGCGCACGCCGCGCAGAGGGCTTTTGGGAGAGGGCATATTCATTGGTCCACAGAGGTTCTGGCAAACGCCAACACAAGCCACATTGTGGCCGAATGCGTTCCCTTAATTCGTTCGAACTTTTCTCTTGAGAGGCCACCCCACAGCCAAATAAATTTCCCCGTGGGAGGCTGCCCCTGCGGCCGAATGCGTGCAGTGGCTCAATCAGACATTTACCCTTCCCCGTGGGAAGCCGCCCCTGCGGCCGAATGCGTGCAGTGGCTCCGGCACCTCCCCGCTAAGAGAGGCTTGGGATTACAGGCCTGCGGCAGCTTTCAATGCGGCTGCGCGGTCTGTGCGTTCCCAGGTGAAGTCGGGCTCGTCCCGGCCAAAGTGGCCATAGGCTGCGGTCTTGCTGTAAATGGGGCGCAGCAAGTCCAGCATCTGGATGATGCCTTTGGGGCGCAGGTCAAAGTGTTCGGCCACCAGGGCGGACAACTTGTCGTCAGAAATCACGCCCGTTCCGGCGGTGTTGACGGTGATGTTCATGGGGCGGGCCACGCCAATGGCGTACGCCACTTGCACTTGGCACTGGGTTGCCAGCCCGGCGGCCACGATGTTTTTGGCCACATAGCGGGCCGCATAAGCGGCTGAACGGTCTACCTTAGATGGATCTTTGCCCGAGAAAGCGCCGCCGCCGTGAGGGCAGGCACCGCCATAGGTGTCCACAATGATTTTGCGTCCGGTCAGGCCGCAATCGCCTTGGGGGCCGCCAATGACAAATCGGCCTGTGGGGTTGATCAGGT
>CAMDXR010000268.1 GCA_945877725.1 Limnohabitans sp. Rim8 | reverse complement strand
AGTCGAATGCCTTCTTCAGAGGGAATCATCAAATCTTTCAGGACAGGGTTTGCTCGCGGATGTGGTCCACATGAGCTTGCAGGGATCGGGCGGCCACGGGCCAAAGCCTTGGATGGACGTCTTCATAGGCTTTTTCGACCCATTCTTGCAGGCTGCCATGGGGCAGGGCCTGCATGGCGGCTGCGATTTTCGCTTCGCGCTTGAGTCGGTGGGCCTTCAGTTGGGTAATGGCTTGGTGCGCAAAGCCGAGCACATGGCCATGCGCTGGCAAGATGAATTCAAGGGTGTCGCTCTTGCAGGCTTCGGCCAACAGGTCTAGCGAGTCGAGGTAATCTCCCATGTGGCCATCGGGTGGGTCGATCACCGTGGTGCTGCCATTCAGCACATGGTCGCCCGAAAACAGCAACCCGTCTTCTTCAAGGACCAAACACAGGTGGTTGGCGGCATGTCCGGGCGTGTGTATTACGCGCAATGTGTGGGTGATATTTCCATCAATCCCCGTGCCTTGCAGGCGCAGTTTTTCACCATGGGCCAGTTCGCGATCGGGTTTGAATTGGCTGTTGGCGCGTGCCGTCGGGCGCGAGGCCAGGCCCAATATGGGCGGTTTGTGGGTACAAAGCGCTTGCAAGGGTTGCGCCCCTGGAGAATGGTCTGGATGTGAGTGAGTGCAAACAATCATGCGAATTTGCCCGCCAGCGGCACGCCACAGGCGTTGCAAGTGGTCCGCATCTGCCGGTCCCGGGTCGATCACCACATAGCCGGTGTTCGGGTCCCCCACCAAGTAACTGTTGGTGCCGGGGCCGGTCATCACCCCAGGGTTGGGGGCCGTGAGGCGTTGCACGTTTTTGAGCAAGGGAACCGGCAGGTCGGTTTGCCAATCCAAGTGGTGCTGGATTTGACCGTCCGGGCTGACCAGCGCCAGTTCGCCAAATGGGGCTTCGTGCTCCATGTAGCGGGCCTCATTGCCCGCCAGCCAACCGGCGCGGGGGCAACTGGTCCACAAAGGCTCATCGTTGACGGCACAAGCTTGCAAAACGGCGTTCACGTTGGCAAACGACTTTAGGCGTTCCAAGGTGCGAATGGTGGGGAAAACGATGAAAAAATCCCCCGCTTCGTGTCGCGACAAGGCATCGGCGGGGCGCACCCAGACCGGTTCAAACTGCTCAGATTCATCGGCCACGGGGGTTTGGTTTTCGGGCATGCGTGCCACCAAAAAAGGCACATCAAAGCGGCGTGGCAGGTCCCGGTCGGTGATCCAGTGGGCCAGCACGAACACCTGGTCGGCTGCCAAGGTCAATCCCATGGCTTGGCATTGGGCTGCGAAAGGGGCTTTGCGGTCGATGGCTGAAATATCGGTGTTTTCAGCCCATTGGCCATTGGCGTGTCGAGCAAACAAGATGCCCAGTTCTTCAAAACTTTCACGAATGGCCGCAATGGCTTGGGTCAGGTGCAGGTCGCTTTGGGTGGGGCGACGGTGGGCTAGGGCATGGGCTGCCGAGTCAGCAGGGTCGATGCCGCCACCCGGAAACACATAAGCGCCGGGTGCAAAGCTGGCGGTCATGGATCGGCGGGTCATCAAGACCTCAATGCCATTGGGGCTATCGCGAAGCAGCAGCACGGTGGCTGCGGGTCGCAAAGGGGCGGGTTCGCGTTGGGGGTGTAGGAGTTGGGATGTACGTGCCATACCGCATTATCAGACGACTTAAGGTTTGACCTGGGGCGATAATCCCGCCCATGCACATTCGCTTTACCAAGATGCAAGGAGCCGGCAACGATTTTGTCGTGCTCGACGAGACCCGGGGCCGTCTGGGCCTCAACGTGGCCCAATACCGGTTTTTGGCAGACCGCCACTTTGGCGTGGGGGCTGACCAGATCTTGACCGTCAGGCCTTCGCCCGCCCCCGGACTGGACTTCGAATACATCATCCACAACGCCGACGGTGGTGAGGTGGAGCACTGCGGTAACGGTGCCCGCTGCTTTGTGCGCTATGTCCGCGACAAAGGCCTGACTCAGAAAACCTCGGTTCGCGTCAAAGTGCAGCAAGGTGAGATTGAACTGCACATGAACCCCGATGGCCGAGTGACCGTGGACATGGGGGCCCCTGTCTTCGATTGGGAGCGTGTCCCTTTTAATCCCTTGGGTCTGATCAGTGATCAGGTCAATGGCTGGCCAGTGTTTGATTTGCCGCTGGCGGTACCAGACGCCACGCCGGTCATGGCCCGGGTAGCGGTGTTGTCCATGGGCAACCCGCACGCAGTGCAACGTGTGGACAACGTGGACAGCTTTCCGGTGCAAGTGCAGGGGCCTTTGATAGAAAACCACCTGGCATTTCCCAAGCGGGTGAATGCCGGGTTCATGCAAATTGTCTCGCGCAGTCAGATCAAGTTGCGGGTGTTCGAGCGCGGTTCGGGCGAAACACTGGCCTGTGGAACTGGGGCTTGCGCCGCAGTGGTGGCGGGCATTCGGCAAGGCTGGCTGGACAGCCGTGTCGATGTGCAGGCCCGAGGTGGGGTGCTGACCATCGAATGGGCCGGCCTGGCCGACAGCCCTGTTTTACTGACTGGCCCCGCGACCCCTGTTTTTGAGGGCGAAATCGACGTGCCCGACACCTTTTCCTGAATTTTTGGAGCCCCAAACATGAACGCATCCGAACCCATGAGCCCCATCACCGAAGACGACATTGCTGACTATTTGGTCAACACGCCCGATTTTTTTGAGCGGCATGCTTCGCTTTTGGCTACGGTGCAATTGACGCACCCACAAAGTCACCGAACCGTGGGTTTGCAAGAGCGCCAAGCCCAGATGCTGCGAGACAAGATCAAGGGCTTGGAGCACCGCATCATGGACATGATCCGGCATGGCAATGAAAACATGATCCTGATGGACAAGTTGCACCGCTGGTCCTGCGAGTTGTGGGTGACGCCGCCTGATCACCTGGCCGATTCGGCGGTGGACAACATTCGTGACCTGTTCCAGGTGCCCCAAGTGAGCTTGCGTTTGTGGTCTCTAAAAGGTGAACATGCCCATGCGCCTTGTGCGCAGGGCGTGACTGAAGCGGTGCAGACGCTGGCCACTTCACTCGACAGACCTTATGTGGGTCCCAACGCGGGTTACGAGGCGGTTCAGTGGCTGGCCGAGCCATCGCAAGCCGCTTCTTTGGCGCTGCTGGCTTTGCGGGCAGTACCCGGACAACCCGCATTTGGTTTGCTGGTGTTGGCCTCGCCGGATGCCCAGCGTTTCAACAGTCAGATGGGGACCGACTTGCTGGAGCGCCTGGCTGAGTTGGCCGGGGCCGCTTTGTCGGTGTTGCGCGCACCCCAAGCCTAATAGTGCGCCCATGCACATCCCTTTGCCCTTGGCCCAGCGTTTCACCCCGTTGAGCCTTGGGCCTATCGTGGTGGGCTCGGTATGAACTTCTCAGACAAGGCCCCAGAGGTTTCAAAGGCTGCCGAGCCCGACCCGCTGGTTTCACGCTATCTGGCGCATGTGCGCTTTGAAAAGCGTTTGGCCGAGCGCACCTGCACTCTGTACCAATTGGATTTGGCGCGCTTGGCCGACATGGCCGAAGCCTCCCGTGTGGCTTTGTTGCAAGTTCAAACCGGGCATGTTCGCCGCTGGGTGGCGCAAATGCACAGTGCCGGGCGCAGCGGCCGGGGCATTGCACTCATTTTGTCGGGTTGGCGGGGTTTCTACACCTGGTTGGGGCGCGAAGGACTGATCACGCAGAACCCGGTACTCGACGTCAGGGCTCCCCGCGTGGCCAAGCCTTTGCCCAAAGCGTTGGGGGTTGATGAGGCCGTGCAATTGGCGCAGCATGAAGAGGCAGACGACGACCCTTGGCTGGAGGCACGGGATGCCGCCATGGTCGAATTGCTTTATGGCTGCGGCTTGCGCATTGCCGAGCTGACAGGTCTGGATGTGGTGGCCACGGCAGAGGCCAGCCGTGCCGGGCGTGGCTGGATTGATCTGCAAAATGCCGAGGTGCTGGTTCAGGGCAAGGGCAGCAAACGCCGCAGCGTGCCTCTTGGCCGATCGGCCTTGGACGCACTGACCCACTGGCTGGCCATCCGGCCTCGCTTGGCAGGCATGCTGACGCAGCCTGCGCCGGGTGCATCGAGTCAGTCGCTGGCGCTTTTTCCCGGTCGCCATGGCACACGGTTGACCGCGAGAGGTGTCGCCCAGCGACTCAAGCGGCGCAGCCTTTTGGCGGGTTTGGCCACCCCGGTGCATCCGCACATGTTGCGGCACTCGTTTGCCAGCCATGTGCTGCAGTCCAGCGGCGACTTGCGCGCCGTACAAGAGCTGTTGGGACACGCCAACATCACGACAACGCAGGTGTACACCCGGCTGGATTTTCAGCATCTGGCCAAAGCCTATGACGCCGCACACCCCCGTGCTAAACGTAAATGAAGTCAAGGCTTCGGTGTCAGTTAAGTTATGCCAGCAGGGCGGGCCAACCGTCTATCCCTTTGGTCCTGGGCTTTAAATCATCGCTAAACTCCCCAACTCTTGTTATTTGACCCTTTCAGCGGAGCCCCTTCATGTCCCTTATTCCCGCCACCATCCTGACCGGTTTCCTGGGTTCGGGCAAAACCAC
>CAMDXR010000267.1 GCA_945877725.1 Limnohabitans sp. Rim8 | reverse complement strand
CGCAACGCCAACGATTACATCACCGCCAACGTCGCCACTTCAGAATCAGACAATGGTTACGGTGTAAACAACCCTAATTTCACATTCGGCACCCCCAGCCTTGATGTGAAAGCTTGGCTTCCGACTGAAAATGATTTGAGTTCACGTTTGAATGTCGCACCGTTTTTACAAAACGTCTTTGGTTTTTACACGACTGCTTCTCTCACTACGACAGACGGTTATTGGTTGTCTGCGTTAAATTTCCCCAAAAATACCTCAGCCATTCCAACCAACAGCACCGTTCTTTTCAGATCCAACAGCAGCTACAGCGTCAGCTTTGAAAACAGGTTCACTCTTGAGCAAGCCACTGACTATGAGATTATTTATAACGGCAACAACTGGGATCTGAGAAAGATTTTCGGGAATACTTTTATAAATTCCTACGGTCTTAATCTACCTGAATCTGAAGCCTTAGCTGTCAAAACGGTTACAGCCGTTATTGCGGGTGGCTGGGTTCAAGGACAACCTTCCGCGGAAATCGATTCATTTGGAAACGGACTTTATAACGCCTACGTACATAGCAGTGGAGGTATTGTGAAGGTCGTTGGATTCAAGATTGAAAATGGAAAAATTAAGATCACAGGTGCAAAATACCGAACGGGTGACTACGTCAGAGATGCTTCAGATTACATTACTGCCCCTATCGCAAGCTCTGCCAATGCATCCGGATATGGTCTCACCTATGTAGCCGCGCGTCTTCAAGGTAAATAATCTGAGCAATTAGTCAGCCCATTCACCCATTCAACCTGAGCGTTCACCCGCTCGGGTTTTTTTGTGCTTACATTGGCCAAAGTAAATCCGCAGCCATTCTGCAATGCCCTTCGGTAATCCCCTCGATGGATTACGTTTGCTCAATAAACCAAGCCCTCAAGCCTGCAATTTCAAAACAAACAGCACCGCGCTCAAAGTAAAAAATGACAACACCGTGGTCACCAGCAAAGCGGCCGCGCTGACGGTGCCATGCCCATGGCGCTGACTCAATATGGTGTAGATGCCCAGCATGGGCAAGGCCCCCGTCAGCAAGGCTGCAGTTCGCAAAGCCGGGTCCTCAATGGGCACCACCCAAGTCAACACAGCCCACATGGCCAGTGGGTGCAGCACCAGTTTTCCGAACGTAATTTGCGCTACAGGGCCCTTTAAACCCTCCACCTTCAGGCCCACCAAAGAGCCGCCAATCACAAACAACGACAGCGCCGCGCTGGCCTGCGCAAACAGGTTGATGGTGCGGCCCAGGGGCTCGGGCATTTGCAAGCCCGACAAAGAAAAAAGAAAACCGCCTGCGATGCCGATGATCATCGGGTTTTTGACGAGGTTTTTAAGGGATTGCCACAACACCGACTTCCACTCCCCGGGCTTGCCACCTTGAGAATCGGCCACGGCCATGAGCAATGGAATTAAAAGAAAGTTTTCGACCACCATGTTGAGCGCCAAAGCCACCCCTGCCACCGGGCCAAAAGACAACAGCATGATCGGATAGCCTACAAAACCACTGTTGGGGCAAGCCATGCCCATGGCCATCATGCTGCTGTAACTCAGGCTGTGCCCCTGCACCCGGCGTGCCCACCACAGCCCCCCAAAAATCACCAAAAGCGATCCCAAGGTGTAGGCCAGCAAATATTGCGCGTTCAGGATTTCGGCCACGCTGCGCTGCGACAAGGCATTGAACAACAAAGCAGGCAAGGCCAAATTCAGGGTGAATTTGCCGAAAACCTGCATGTCGGCCCGGCTGAACACCCCTTGTCGGGTGAACCCATAACCCAGTGCAATGGCCAAATAAATGGGGCCAGTGATGCTCAGGATGTCAAAAGTGGAATTCATCGGTCAGTTGAATGGGCGATAGGCATAGGGCACTTGGCACTAAGGAATGGGCAATAGTTCGCTGCAACTTGCAGGCGATCCCCGGATTATTCCTACAAGTCCAACACCAGCCGCGCCGTCTGGCTGCGTGAGCAGCAGACCATGATGCAATCGCCTTTTTCTTGTTCTTCCGGGGTCAGGTACATGTCCCAATGGTCGGGCTTGCCGGCCACCACGCGGGTCAGGCAGGTGCCACAGACGCCTTCAGAGCAAGAAAACGGCACATCGTGTCCGGCGTCTTGCAGCACTTTTAAGATGGATTGGTCTTTGCTCACTTGCAGCGTTTGGCCACTTTTTTGCAGCTGAACTTCAAAGCTGCCGTCATCGGCCAAGGGGGCTTGGGTCAGGTCGGCGGTGCTCATGCGGTGATTCCGGTGGGGTTTTCTTGCGCCAGCAAACGGTCAATGATGCGCCGCGACTGAACGCCTCCGGCATCTATATTTAGCATCAACAGTTTGCGGTCGGGCCATTGGGTGATGTTGGCTTGCTGCAATTGCAGCATTTCCATGTCTTCATTGAAGATTTTGCCCTGCCCTTCGCGAATTTTGTCGGTCAAGGCCGCATCGGTCGGCTTGAACTGGCGGGCCATGCCCCAGTGGTACCAGTGCGAGGTCTCGGTTTCGGGGGTAATAAAGTCCACCACCACGCTGTAGGCCTTGTGTTCTGGTGCTGCATCAAAACCACCTTTGCCGGTCAGCGCCACACCCACATCAATCATGATGTGGCTGGGTGGCGAGAATCGGCATATTTGCCAACGGTCCACCTTGGCCTGCGGGTCCAAACCATTGGCACTCATGGCCATTTGCCAAAAGGGCGGGGCCTGTATGCCTTGCATGTGGCGCTGCAAAACCACTTGGTCACCTTCCACGGTGGTCTGGCTGGGGGTTTCGTCAATCTCGGGCTGACCAATGCTGTTGGCGTGCACGTAGGTCTCGTGCGTCAGGTCCATCAGGTTGTCGATCATCAGGCGGTAGTCGGCCTTGACGTGGTAAAGCCCGCCGCCATAAGCCCACTCGGGGTTATCAAAAAACGCGAACGAGGGCATTTGCGCCACATCGACCTTGGCCGCATCGCCGGGCCAGACCCAGACAAAACCATAGCGCTCAACAACCGGAAAGCTCTTGATGGCCGGAAAGCCGCGCACGCGCTGACCGGGCATGTGCACGGTTTTGCCATCACAGCCCACCTCGAGCCCGTGGTAGCCGCACACCAGTTTGCCTTCGCAGACTTTGCCCAGCGACAAAGGGGCTCCACGGTGCGGGCAAAAGTCTTCGACCGCTGCGACTTGCCCATCCGGGCCCTTGAAAAAAACCATGCGCTCGTTGCAAATGGTGCGGCCTAGGGGTTGGCTGCCCAGCGCGTTCATCTCGGTTAACGCGCACGCCACGTACCAGGTGTTTTTAATGAACATGTTTCACCTCTGTCTTCAAGATCAATTCAAAGCTTGCGGGCCACACCCAACAAACTGTCCAACAATTCGGGTTGCTCCAGCAGCGTCTGGGCATCGCTGGTGTGCACCACGTTGCCGTGGTCCAGCACCACCGCACGGTGGCTGATGCGCAAAATAGCTTGCGGGTGCTGCTCCACGATGATGGCCGACAGGCCTTCTTCGCGGGTCACGCGGGCAATGGCCCGCAACAACTCTTCCACGATGATCGGCGCCAAGCCCTCCAGAGGTTCGTCCAGCAGCAACAGTCGCGGGTTGAGCACCAAGGCGCGCCCCACGGCCAGCATTTGCTGCTCACCCCCAGACAATTGTGTGCCCAGGTTGGTCTTGCGCTCGGCCAAGCGTGGAAACATCTCATACACACGCTCAGGCGTCCAGGCCTTGCTTTGGCGCGCAGGCCGCTCGACCGCCGTCAGGTTTTCGTGCACCGTGAGCGATTTAAAAATATTGCGCTCTTGGGGCACCCAGCCAATCCCTGCAGCGGCTCGCTCGTGCGAAGGCAGCTTGTGCAAAGGTGTTCCCGCCAGCCAGATCTGGCCCCCGTGCTGGCGTGTGGCCCCTGCCAAGGTGTTGATGAGTGTGGTTTTGCCCGTGCCGTTGCGCCCCAACAAGGCCAGGGTTTCGCCCTCGCCCAAACTCAGGCCAACGTCGTTCAAAACCACCGCCTCGCCATAACCGGCGCTCAGGTTTTCAATGCGCAACAACTCAGCCATGGCCCACCTCCTCGCCATGTACCGACTCACCATGCCCAAGATAAACCGCCCTGACCAAGGGGTCGGCGGCAATCGCCTCGGGTGTGCCCTCGGTCAAGACCGCCCCGTTGACCATCACGGTAATGCGGTCGGCAAATTCAAACACCAAGTCCATGTCGTGCTCGATCAACAACACCGAGACTTCGGCGGGCAAGGCGGCCACGGTTTGCAACAGTTCCTCGCGCTCGCCTGCAGGCACGCCGGCCACGGGTTCGTCAAGCAACAAAACCTTGGGCTCGCAGGCCAGCGCAATGGCCATCTCCAGCAAACGGCGCTTGCCATAGGCCAAGTGTTCGGTGCGTTGGTGCATGACCTCGGTCAGGCGAAACAGCTCAAGCAAGACTTCGCAGCGCTCGACCACCGACTTGTCTTGCCCCAATGCAGACCACCAGCCCCCGCCCAAGCCACGCTGTTGCGAGACCACCATGGCCAGGGTTTCCAGTGGCGACATGCTGGCAAACAATTGGTTGATTTGGAAGGTGCGCACCAAGCCACGCCGTACCCGCTGATGTGGGGCCAGTTGGCTGATGTCTTCTCCCAGCAATTCGATGCGGCCCGA
>CAMDXR010000266.1 GCA_945877725.1 Limnohabitans sp. Rim8 | reverse complement strand
CATGATGGCCATCGCGATCGGGCCGCGTTGCCACCAAGCTACAGCGGCCAACAACACGACAAAAAGGACGATTCCCCCCAAAAATTTCCGAGAACGTTGCATAGAAGGGCCTTTTTAAATGCGTGGAAATCTGCCCGGATTTTCCAACTTCAGGGTGAAAAACAGCAATCGGCAATATCCCTCTTGCGAGGCCCATTAAATTATGGCACTCTCAATGCAAATACATTTTTTGAACCGACCACCCTCGCCTTTTCCTTCACCTTTTGTCACCTGATTTCACCGCCTGACAGGCGCGCAGCCGTGAAGCCCGCGCCCGCCACTTGAAAACGGTAAAAAACCGCTTGAATTCACCCTCGGCATGCCCTACCGAATTCCTTCACCCAAGGGCGCGCCCACCTCACGGGCCAAACCGCTACACCGGCGCGCTTTGGTTTGGGCGGGGGCCATGCTGTTGGCTTTGGCCGCTGGGTGGGGTGTTTGGTTCTGGGGAGGTCGGCAGGCACAAGTCGCCAGCCATGAACCCTTGGTCTGCCCCATGCCTGCGCCGCCAACCGGGGCCCCAAACCCACAACCTGGGATGGTTTGGGTGCCCGGCGGCCGCTTTGAGCTGGGCGACAACGTTTACCCTGAAGAAGGTCCGCCGCAAAGCGTGCAAGTCAGCGGGTTTTGGATGGACCGCACCGAAGTCACCAACGATGACTTCGCCGCCTTTGTGCAAGCCACGGGCTACATCACCGAAGCCGAAAAGCCCTTGGCCGCGTTGCAAAACCCCAGCTTGCCCGCTCTGATGCAGCAGCCCGGGGCGGTGGTTTTTGTCATGCCTAACGATGTGCGCGGCCATGGCGACGTGACGCAATGGTGGCGCTACACGCCGGGGGCCAATTGGCGTCACCCGGGTGGCCCTGCAACTAACATTTTGGGCAAAGGCGCTTTTCCGGTGGTGGCCGTGACGGTGGCAGACGCCCGGGCCTATGCACGCTGGAAGGGCCGCGATCTGCCCTCTGAAGCCCAATGGGAATGGGCAGCGCGCGCGGCCCGCCCGTCTCCCCCACCCCAGCACGAGCAACCCCGCGAGGCCAACACTTGGCAAGGCGTGTTTCCGGTGGTCAATCTGGCCGAAGACGGTTTTTTGGGGCTGGCCCCGGTGGGCTGTTACCCGGCCAACGCGCTGGGCTTGTTTGACATGATCGGCAATGTGTGGGAATTGACCGCCGATGCTTGGACGCCTCATCCCCGAACGGCAGAAGCGGGCAATGCCTCAGACGCCCTGCCCCAAAGCCTGCGCCCAGGCCAGGTTCCGCAGCAAGTCATCAAGGGCGGCTCGTTTTTGTGCGCCCCCAATTACTGCATGCGTTACCGGGCCGGCGCACGCCAGCCACAAGACGCCGATTTGGCAACCAGCCATTTGGGCTTTCGCACCATTTTGAAGGGACCGCCATGAAGCAGCGCCATCTTGCAGCGGCCCTGGTGGCCGCACGCTCTGGTGTGTTGCGCTGGCGAATGGCCTTGTTGTCCTTGCTGGCCCTGCTGGCAGCTTTGGGTGGCGTTCTGTATGCCAAATCCGAGCACATTGTTTTGGGTGCCGAGGCCTATGTCTATGGCTACCCCTTGGTCATCATGGACCTCACCCGGGCGCGCGCCGCCCAAACCGTTGGCCCCGAAAACCAACTCCAGCGCATACGCCAATTCCCAGATGCCCAATTCAAAAACGTGGTGCGCCCCAATGTGGACACGCTTTACACAACAGCCTTCATCGACATGGCCCAAGGCCCTTGGGTGTTTGAGATGGCCCCCAACAACTTGCGCTATGAACTGATGCCCTTCATGGACGCTTGGACAAATGTGTTTGCCTCGCCGGGCACGCGCACCACCGGAACAGGTGGCGGAATCTTTTTGCTGGTCGGCCCCGGCTGGCAAGGCCCCACCCCTGAAGGCATGCAGTTGCTGCGTGCGCCCACCCGGATGGTGTGGTTAATTGGCCGCACCCAAACCAATGCTGCCTCGGACTACGCCACGGTTCACCTCTTGCAAGACGGCTTGAAATTGCGCCGCCTAGATGCCAGCGCCACCGCCATGGCCCAACCCGCAAAGCCCACACCCGCGACAAGTGATCCAGACCTGCCGCCCTTGGCCGGCATGAAAGCCATGGGCACACGGGCATTTTTTGAACGCCTGAGTGCGCTCATGGTAGACAACCCCCCAGCATCCGCAGATGGGCCCATGGTGATGAAACTCGCCCGCATCGGTCTGGTGTCAGGCCAGCCACCCCAATGGGGCCTGCTCGACCGCCTAGCGCTGGGTTTGGGGCGCTGGATCGCCGACTTCAAGCTGGCCCAAGAAATACACAAACTCAGCGACCCCCGTCGCGGTTGGTCAACCCCGCCTGCCGTTTTGGGCCAATATGGCACGCACTACAACATCCGCACCGCTGTGGCCATGGTGGGTTTGGGTGCCAATTGGCCCGCCGATGCCATTTACCCCAGCACGCATGGCGATGCCAATGGCCAAGCCCTGAACGGCAAACACCGCTACAAACTGCACTTCAAGTCTGGCAGTTTGCCGCCAGTCAACGCTTTTTGGTCACTCACGGCCTACGGTGCCGACCATTACCTGATTGACAACCCGATCAAGCGCTTTGCTTTGGGTGACCGAGACCCTTTGGTGTATAACCCCGATGGTTCATTGGATGTCTGGATTCAGGCCAGCGAACCCACCGGGCCTGCGAAGACCAACTGGCTGCCGGTCCAAGCTGACCAAGATTTTTCGCTCAATGCACGGCTTTACTGGCCCAAGAAAGAGGCCATAGATGCGCAGTGGCGCATGCCCGATGTTGAGCGTCTCGATTGACCCCCTAGCGAGGAATTCATGGAAACACAAACCGTGCAAATGTTGGCCGTGGTCAGTGTCTTGCTGGCCTTTGGCTTGGCTGAGTGGGTCCAAGGCCGCTTTTTTGCCCCCGAGGCCACCCGTGAAGACAACCGCCTCGATGTGGTGGTGACCTTGCTTTTCCCCTTGATCAGTGGCGCGGTGCTGGCCGCTTCTGGTGCCCTGTGCGCGGCCTTCATGCCCGAGCAGCGCAATGCCTGGGCCGGTTGGTCGGTTTGGGCCATGTTGGCGGTGCTGCTGGTGGCCGACGATTTGACCCAATACCTGTGGCACCGACTCAGTCACAGCTCGGTGCTCTGGCCGCTGCACCGGGCCCACCATTCGGCCGCCTACATGAGCGTGCGCGTGGTCTACCGCAACAACGCTTTTTATTACGCCCTCATGCCTGGTCTGTGGCTGTCGGGCGCACTGGTATTCATGGGTTTTGGCTGGGTCTACGTGGCGTATTCCATCGTGAAAGTCAGCGTGATCATCGCGGCCCACTCTGCGGTGCGCTGGGACGAATGGCTTTACCGGCATGCGGCCTTGCGGCCCTTGGCTTGGCTGGTGCAACGCACCATCTCCACACCCGCCACGCACTTTGCCCACCACGCCTTGGTTCAAGACGACGGCATTGGCCATTACACAGGCAACTTTGGCAACCTGCTGTTTCTGTGGGATGTGCTGTTTGGCACGGCCCACATCACCCAGCGCTACCCGCCTGCTTATGGCCTGAGTGATGACCGGGCGCACGGCCCTGAGTCGTGGTTGGTGCAGTTCATCTTCCCGCTGCTGCGCTCAAAGCGTGCGCAAACCGTGCTGGGCAATCAATCCCACCGCCCGCCCTCAGCTTGAGTGCGGGTCGCTCAGGTTTTTTTGTCTTGTTTGAAAGCCATCACCCCGTCTGCCACGGGGCCAAAGCGCAAAGATAACAAGTCCAGCAGGTAGTTTTGGTACAGCCGCCAAGGCTTGCGGTCACCTTGCTTGGGCAACATGGCCGCCGCCCTTTGCACATAGCCCGAGGTGAAATCCAGGAACGGTTCGGGCTGAACATGGCCCTCGCGTAGGGGTGTGAACACGCTTTGTTGGTGCCGGTCCATGTGGCGCAGCAACCGGCCAAAATAACGCGCCGTCAAATCCGCCTTCAAAGTCCAGCTGGCATTGGTGTAGCCGAAGGTGTTGGCCAGATTGGGCAAACCACTGAACATCATGCCCTTGTACACCATCAAGTCCGCGCTATCCACAGGCAAGCCGTCAAGGCTCAGCTTCACACCGCCCAGCAAGTTCAATTGCAAGCCGGTGGCGGTGACGATCACATCGGCAGGCAAAAACTCGCCTGAGCGCAAGGCAATGCCCTGCGGTGTGAACGACGCGATGTGGTCGGTCACCACCGATGACCGGCCTTCGCGCAAGCTTTTGAAAAAATCACCATCGGGCACCAAACACAGACGCTGGTCCCAAGGCTTGTAACTGGGTGTGAAATGTTTGCCCACATCAAAGTCTGGTCCCAGGTCTTGCTTGACCATGTTCACCAGACGCGCTTTGGCCTGGTGCGGGTATTTTCTGAGCAGGTTGAACAGATAAATGCTCAACACCACGTTTTTGCTGCGGATCAGTCGGTAAGCCAGGCCTTGTGGCAACCAGCGTTTGAGGCCCTCGGCCAGCGCATCTACAGAAGGCCGCGCTACCACATACGATGGTGAGCGCTGCAGCATGGTCACATGGGCGGCCGTGCGGGCCATTTCCGGAACCAAGGTGACGGCCGTGGCACCACTGCCAATCACCACTACCCGCTTGCCTGCGTAGGCCAAATCCTC
>CAMDXR010000265.1 GCA_945877725.1 Limnohabitans sp. Rim8 | reverse complement strand
ATCGGGTTTGATGAGCATTGCCACCGCAGCCAAAGGCATCATGACCGGAGAAATGGACATCGCCGTGGCTGGCGGTCTGGAGTCCATCACGCTGGTCCAGAACAAACACAAAAACAGCTACCGTGCGCAATCGGAGTCGGTCTTGAAGGCCATGCCCACGGCCTATATCCAGATGATTGAGACCGCTGAAATCGTCAGTCGGCGCTATGGCATCTCGCGCGCTGCCCAAGACGAGTATTCGCTGCACAGCCAACAACGCACAGCAGCGGCCCAGCAAGCGGGTTTGTTTGCCGAAGAAATTGTGCCCTTGGCCACCCACAAACAGTTGTTTGACAAAGAGGGCAACGTTGTGGGCAGCGAAGCCGTGACCCTGATGCAAGACGAGGGCAGCCGCGCCGACACCACACTGGAAAGCCTGGCCAAACTCAAACCTGTATGGAAAAACGGCCAGTGGGTGCCCGAGGGTGAATTCATCACTGCAGGCAACGCCTCGCAGTTGTCAGACGGTGCGTCGGCTTCGGTCCTGATGAGCGCCGCTGAAGCCCGCCGACGCGGACTGTCCCCCTTGGGTACGTACCGGGGTGTGGCGGTGGCCGGTTGCGGTGCCGACGAAATGGGCATTGGCCCCGTCTTTGCGATTCCCAAATTGTTGCAACGGCACGGCCTGACTGTCTCGGACATTGGACTTTGGGAGATCAATGAGGCCTTCGCCTGTCAGGTTATTCATTGTCGGGATAAGCTTGGCATTGACGATTCGAAACTGAATGTTAATGGCGGTGCCATCTCGATAGGTCACCCCTTTGGCATGTCTGGTGCGCGACTCGTGGGGCATGCCCTGCTGGAGGGCCGCAGACGTGGCGTCCGCTATGTGGTGGTCAGCATGTGCATCGGCGGCGGCATGGGTGCAGCCGGGTTGTTCGAATTGGTTTGAGGTGTCAGATGCTGGTTCAGTGGCCTCTGAAAGTTATACTTAAATTTCACTCATTAATTGGTCACTCAAGCTGCCTCAATGCCCGACACACAAGTTTCGACCCAGCCCGGCATCAGCATGTCTCAGGAGTTCCTGAGTCAAATCTTGGGCGCAATTTACGATGCTGCACTCGATGAAGCGAGATGGGTCAGCTGTCTTGAGGCCATCCGTGCGGGGTTTTCTGGGAACTATGCTTCTCTGATTGTCAGAACCGAGACGACTGAAGACATCGGTTTGATTGTTTCGGCCGGCATTGACCAACCCAATCTGGATCCGGGCAACCCTTATATTGCGATGAGCCCTTTTGCGGGCATGGTGCCGGATCAAATCGTCACCCTGGGCGACGTGATCTCTGAGCGGGATTGGCGCGCCTCAGATTACTACTTAAGTTACTGCAAGCCGCAAGATGTCTTCCATGTCATTGCCGCCGACATCTCGACGCGCAACGGCGGCATTTACGGTCTGCGCATTACCCGGCCCGAAAGTGCCGAGGCCTTTTCCAGGGCGGAAATTGATTTTTGCCAGTTGCTGATTCCGCATATTAAGCGGGCCTTGAACCTGCACTTGTCCATCAATGAAGACCGTAAAGTGAGCACGCTTTACAGCCAGGCGATGGCGCAGCTCATGGTGGGCGTGGTGATTCTGGACCAAGACCGGCAGGTCTTGGAGTGCAACCCGGCAGCCACCTCCATTTTGGAGATGAAAGACGGCTTGCGCGTGGTGGGCCAGCAACTGGAGGCCGCCTACACCAACGACAACCGAAAACTGCAAAGCCTGGTGCAAGAAGCCATGGCCAAAACCAATGGCTCCAAAGCTTCACTGAACCAAGCCATGTCGATCACAAGACCCTCTGGCCGTCTGGCTTGGGGGCTGATTGTGCAGACCATCACGTCGGACCAATGGACCGAGGGCAAGCAGCGGCCCAGCGTGGCCATTTTCTTGCGCGATACCGAAGGCCGAGTCGATCCGCCGGTGCGCCTTGCGCAGCAATTGTTCCATCTGACCCCTGCTGAAACCGCGCTGGCGATTCAGCTGGCCAATGGTTTGTCGCTCGAAGATGCTTCCGAGGCGTTGAACATCCGCCGCAACACGGCACGCGCCCATTTGCGATCCATCTTTTCCAAGACCGGGGTGCGTCGCCAGACCGAGCTGGTGCGCATTTTCCTGAACAGCGTGGCCTGGCTCAGCGACACGAATTAAGCGGATTCAATTTGGGGGCCCAGTACCTTGCGGCTGCCAAACTCCAAGCTGACCACCATGGCTCGGTGAGCGATTCGCCAGCCTACTGGAGTGTGTTGCCATTGGTCCTTGTAATAGCCCATGCACTCATAGGTTTCATGTTGCAGATGGCCTAGTCCGCGATGCGCTGCCCTGATCGAGGTCTGGCTGCTGACGCCCTGTGCGTCAATTTTGACGGTCAAATTGCCCAGAAGATGCTGCGTGGGGCCGCAGCCGCCCAGGTGATGGCGCAACATGCCAAGAATGGCAGCGGGGTCTTTCAATGCCCATCCACCATAGTTTGCCGTGGCATGGGGTGCAAAAATTTGGTCCATCAAGGCCCATTCCCTTTCATCGCAGAGCTGGGCATAGCGGCAGACCACTTCGTTTAATTCACGTTCAATAAGCAGTTGTTCAACGGGAGTCATTTTTCTGTTCCAGGGTCATTGAGCTTTGTCGGCAATCGCGTCAGGTCTTCGGATCAAGTGAAGAGCGCATGCTCGAGGCCATTGCAGTGTGCGATTCAATGCTTGGGGCATTCATCGTCCAAAAGGACCAAAAGGCCTCTTGTCTCGGGAAAACCCGATGCGCTGCAGGCGTTGATCTTGTACTTGTTTAGGCTTTTTAAGCTTGCAGACCGGTACAGTCAGACCGTGGCCATTAGTCTGCTTGGACGATGGATTTTCAAGTCGGCATCTGCACAATAAAGCAAATAGATATTTGCCAAAAGGAACCCATGGGACTCAAAGGACAGGCAGCACTGGTCGGCGCTGCGCAATACAAGCCTGAGAAATATTCCAGCGCTCCTCGCATGTTTCATCTGGAGCAAGTGGCCGATCTGGCCACTCAGGCACTGGACGATGCCGGGCTTTCGCTGGCCGATGTAGATGGGTTGATCACCGTAGGACCCCAGTTTCACGAAGCCGGCATGTTTGTACCGGCCATGGCCGGTGAATATCTGGGGACACGCCTGAACTTTGCCGAGGTGGTGGACTTAGGCGGTGCCAGTTCGGTAGGCATGGTCTGGCGTGCTGCTGCCGCCATCGAGTTGGGCATGTGCGACACCGTGGTGTGCGTGATTCCGGCGCGCATGGCGCCCACAGCACCGCACGACGATCACATTGCCGAAGTCATGCGTGCCTCGCGTTATGGCGGGCACAGCACACGTTTTGGCGCCCCAGAGGCCGAGATGGATCTGCCTTATGGTCACATGGCGCAAAACACCGGTTACGCCATGATTGCCCAGCGCTATGCGGCAGTGCATGGCTACGATGCAGCGGCCTTGGCGCGCATTGCCGTAGACCAGCGCTTCAATGCTTGCCACAACCCGCAGGCCATGTTTTATGGCCAGCCCATCACGGTCGAAGACGTGCTGGCCTCGCGCATGGTGGCCGAGCCCTTGCGCATGCTGGAGATCGTGATGCCCGTGGCCGGAGGCGGTGCGGTGGTGGTCACGCGGGATGACAAGCTTGGGTCTTGCCGTCATCGCGGCGTCAGGGTCATTGGCTGCGGCGAACATGTGCAAACCAAGTCGCCCACGTATGCGGCCGACATGTTGGCCACACCCATCGGCCCGGCTTCGCGCAGGGCGTTTGCCATGTCGGGGCTCACGCCTGCCGACATGCACATGGCACAAATTTACGACTGCTACACCATCACCGTGCTGCTCTCGCTGGAAGACGCAGGCTTTTGCCCCAAGGGTGAGGGCTTGCGCTTTTTGCGCGAACACGATTTCACATTCAAGGGCGACTTTCCGATGAACACCCACGGCGGACAACTCAGTTTTGGCCAAACCGGAAGTGCCGGTGGCATGACCCAGGTGATTGAAGCCTTGCACCAAATTCAAGGGCGGGCAGCTGCCCGCCAACTGGCGCGTCACGACTTGGCCTATGTCTCGGGAACCGGCGGCGTGATGAGCGAGCAGGGTGCTTTGATTTTGCAGGGTGCCTGAACATGAGCTGGAACAAACCCCTGCCCCAAGCGACCCCGATCTCTGCCCCTTATTGGGAAGGTTTGAGCCATCACCAGGTCCGCTTGCAGCAATGCGAACATGGCCACTGGCTATTTTTTCCGCGCACCCACTGCCCCACCTGCGGCTCCCGCCAACTGACCTGGCAAACCGTTTCAGGCGAAGGCACGCTTTATAGTTTTACGGTGGCGCGTGTGCCCACCTTACCCGAGTTCACCGACGAAATGCCGCAACTCCTGGCCGTGGTGGCCTTGGACCAAGGCGTGCACATCAACACCACACTGGTGGGTGTGGAGCCTGGTGAGATTCGCATTGGCCAACGGCTGCGTCCGGTATTTGACGAGCGCCCAGGCAGTGCCACTTTGTTGCGTTACACCCCCGCCGAATCCGCTCACCCCGGTGTGATCAAGGCCCAGACTAAAGCCGTGGACGAAGCTCTTGCTACGGCAGTGGTCGAAAAACCCGCCGAGCCGCCCAAGCGCCAAATCCACTTCAAAGACTTGGACGCGCTGCAGGGCTTGGTGTCCGA
>CAMDXR010000264.1 GCA_945877725.1 Limnohabitans sp. Rim8 | reverse complement strand
ATCTCGCAACCTCTGCACGCCCTGCTCTAGTCTGGACAGGTCTTTGGAGGCGAAGCACCAGCGCAGCCAGCCGGCGGCTTCGGGGGCGAAGGCTTCGCCGGGGGCCAGGCCCAGACCGGCTTCGGCCACCAGGCGTTTTGCGGTTTGCACCGAATCGGGGTGCCCCTCGAGCTTGAAAAATGCGTACATCCCGCCTTTTGCCGGGGCCAACTGTACGCCCGGCACCGCTTGCAAAAGAGGCACCAGCGTATTGCGGCAATCTTTCAGGTGCGCCACCACCCGGGGGGTAATGTCGGCTGTATTTTGCAGGGCCACGATCCCAGCGCGCTGGGTAAAAACCGAGGCACAAGAGGTGTTGAACTCGATCAGCTTGCCCATGTGGTGCGTCATAGCAGGGGGCATGACCAACCAACCCAAACGCCAGCCGGTCATCAAAAAGCTCTTGGAAAAGCTGTGCACCACCACCAATCGGTCGTCCGCCTCGGCCACATCCAGGAACGACGGGGCGCAGCCATTGGCCGTGTCACCCTCGTAATACAAGCGTTCATAGACCTCATCGGCCAAAATCCAGGTGCCGGTTTGGCGGCAGTGCGCCAGAATTTCGATCTGCTCGGCGCGGCTCAAGGTCCAGCCCGTGGGGTTGTTGGGCGAATTCACGATCAGCACGCGCGTATCGGATGTGATGGCAGCCTTCAAAGCGGTCATGTCCAACTGCCACTGCCCATTAAGGGGCTTCAAGGACAAACATTTCAAATGCGCACCCATCACCAAGGCCTGCGCGGTCAAGTTGGGCCAAACAGGGGTCACGGCCACCACCTCGTCGCCCGAATCAATCAAGGCCTGCGCCGCCAACATCAAGGCGTTCACGCCGCCCGAAGTGATGGCTAGGCGCTCCACCCCGACCGGGCCGTGCAAGGCCGACATGTAATCGGACACTGCTTGCCGCAACTCGGGCAGGCCCAAATTGTGCGAATAAAAGGTTTCGCCTTGCGCAAGCGATTCGATGGCCGCCTGGCGCACCAAATCGGGCGTCACCTCATCGGACTCACCAAACCAGAAAGCCAGCACATCTGGGCGGCCCATGCCTGCATTGGCTACTTCACGAATACGTGACTCTTCCAGGTCCATGACCGCCTGGCGCAAAAAAGGAGCAGTGTTTTTGTTCATGACGACATCGTAACGGCTGCACCAGCCACACCTGCCAACCTACATAGTCGCCCCATTGCGCAAGCGCCCTGCTTGCCTATGATGAAGCGCACAACAACAGTCAGGGAGACGGCCATGGCCCAAGCCAATTTTTTACCCACGCTTGCCCGCATGGTGCTCAGCCTGTGTATGGGCGCTGTGCCCCTTGCATTGCAGGCGAACGCTAACTTTACGGCGATCAGCAGCGCTGAAAAAGCAAGCAATGTCGAACCTACGAGCCAACCCGCTCCCCCTAAAAAAACCAAAAAGGCGAAAGCCCCGAAACCGCCCGTCAACCCTTCAACAGGGGAAAACAAATCAGAACGTGACAAACGCCTCTTGCGCGAATGCCGGGGCAAACCCAACGCCGGGGCCTGCGAGGGGTATGCCAGTTGAACGACTAAAACGCTTCGTCCGGGTCTGAGCCTTGATTTGGGCCAATGCTCTGCTGACATTGGTATTTGTGGGAGTCAGCCCCTGCTGACGAATGCTGGAACGGACTGAGCCTTGATTTGGGCTCATGCTCTGCTGACATTCGCGAGCGGGGGCTCGCTGCCACTGGGGGTTGTTGCTCTCACGGGGACTTGTTTTGTTCTCTAGGGGCCTGGAATTGCACCTACAGTTCACATCCACCAGTGTTGCAGGCCGCTGGCGCGGACGCTGGGGCGGGCTATGGCGGCTTCTAGCAGGCCGGGTTGGGCTTCGAAAAGGGTGAACTTTTTGCGGGCGCGGGTGATGCCGGTGTAAACCAATTCTCGGGTCAGCACTTCGGCGGCACCGGGTGGCAAGACCAGGGCCGTGTGTTCAAACTCCGAGCCTTGGCTTTTGTGCACCGTCATAACAAACGCCGTTTCGGCGTGGGCCAAGCGCGACACACTGACAGAGCGCAGTTCCTCGCCATCGAGAAACCAGACTTTCAGCAGTTTTTTGTTGTTGTGCAGCGGCATGACCACGCCCACATCGCCATTGAACACGCCCAATTGAGAGTCGTTGCGGGTGACCATGACCGGGCGTCCGGCAAACCATTCGCCTTGTGGCTTCAGCCAGCCTTGTTCGGCCAATGCTTTTTGCACGGCGGCGTTTAGGGCCACGGTACCCCATTCACCTTGATGCACGGCGCACAAGATACGAAATTTGTCGAAGGCTTTGAGCACTTTCACCACACCGATGGCATACACATCTGCATCGTCGGTATCGGGCAACAAGCGCAGTTGCTCAAGATAGTCGGCATAAGAAGCGCCACCGGCTAGAACCCCTGCGGCAACCCTTGCCGCATTTACTTTCCCAGAAATCCCAACGTCTTCGGCTCTGCTTGCTGGTTCGGCCACCGCGCCATCCCCTTCTCGCCCAGCACCCACAGACAATTCACTCACGGCCTGGGCAGACGAGGGTTGCAAAGCCTGCAAAGCCCGGTCGTTTTGGGCCGCAGACCTGTGAAAAGCATGCAACACACGGGCGGCATCCCCCGCATTGACGGCGAGGGCCAACTGACCGATGGGGCCGTCAAAGCGTCGGCTTTTGCGCAGCATCACGGTTTGTTGCGCCAACGCAGAAACCGCCTGCTGGTCCGAAGCCTGAAATTGCGCCGCCAGCGTTTGCCCCGCCACAGCTTGCGCAAAGCGCAGGGTTTCGGGCAAATAGTGGCCTTGCGCCGCATCACGGCAAACATCACCCAAAACCGCCCCAGCCTCGACTGAAGACAGCTGGTCTTTGTCCCCCAGCAGCACCAATCTTGCCGTGGCAGGCAAGGCTTGCAGCAGGGCATCCATCATCTCCAAGTGCACCATGGAAGCCTCGTCCACGATGAGCACATCCACATCAAGCGGGTTGCCTGCGTGGTGCCTGAACTGGCGCGTATCGGGCCGGGCACCCAACAAAGAATGCAAGGTCCGGGCGGGCCCGATGCGCTGAATCAAGGTGTCCAGGTCCAGCGTACCGGCGGTGGGGCCACTGCCCAACTCCCCTGCTTGCTGTTTCAGCGCCTGCAAAGACCCATCAATCGACTGCTTGAGGCGGGCCGCTGCCTTACCCGTTGGTGCGGCCAAAGCCACCCGCAATGGAATGGCTTCTTTTTTACCCTCGTGCAGCGCCAGCAGCAAAGCCAACAAACGTGCAGCGGTATAAGTTTTGCCTGTCCCCGGCCCCCCAGTGATGACCGATAAATGACCTCGCAAAGCCACGGCGCAAGCCAGCTTTTGCCAATCGGTCTGGTCTTCAGGTGCGTTGCCAAAGGGGGCTTGCACCGGAAAAAAACGGTCCAGCCACTCACGCGCCAAGCCTTCAGGTACGGACACTTCGCTTTGCGCACGCCGAAGCAGGTTTTGCCCCACGCGCTCTTCGTAAGCGCGGTAACGGCGCAGATACAGCAAAGGCGCATCGGCCGCACCGCCCAACACCAAGGGCTGCCCCAAGTCGGGGGCCTCGGCCCTGCGCAACAACAACGAGGGTGCAGCTTGCAAAGCCGAGACCCAAGCCGCCAAGCCCGCAGGCATGTGCGCCCACAGTGCCTGCAAGCCTTGAGGGGCCTGCACGGCATCGGCCGTCCAGGCCAATAAATGGACAGGCGGCGTGGCCAGCTCGGCCACCGATAAACAGGTGTGTCCCCGGCCCTCCATCTGGGCCAGCACCGCCGCAGCCACCAGCACGGCGGGGGCCACGCTGGCATCTTGCCGATGCAATTGAGTGGCCAGCGCACTGTCCAGGCGGCGCAACCAACCCAGCTCGGCCCAAGCATGCAGCCACAAGAGGGTGTTTTCTGTGCTCAAGCCTTGCTCGGGCAAATCCTGCAGCCAGTCCATCTGGGCAGCTTGAGCCGTCAAGGCGGCGGCGCGATGGGCTTTGCGCGAGTTCATAAGCCACCTTTTGTGTTTTCAAACGTGGCCGTGTTTTGCCCCAGCATCGCATCCAAGCCGTCCATCAAGGCCACGGGAGCGGGCAAGGTGCAGCAACCTGAAACAGGTCCGTCAATGCCACGCAAAAACAAATACACCGCCCCACCTAAATGCTCGGCTGGCCGATAGGCCGCCCCCAACCGAGATCGCAATAAACGGTGCAAAGCCAACATGTACAAAGCCGCCTGCACCTCGTAGCGGTGGTGCGCCATAGCCTTGTCCAAAGCCTCTGCGGTGTAAGCCGCGTCGTCTGGCCCTAGATGGTTGGACTTGTAGTCCAGCACCCAATAGCGGCCCTGGTGTTCAAACACCAGATCAGCAAAGCCCATCAACATGCCGTGCAATTGCGCATCGGGCAGTTTGGGTCGGTTCACACCGGGCAGCAAATGCTGGCGGCACAACTCATCCACCTCTTTGGCATGCAATCGCTCGGCAGGCAGCCAAAACTCCATCTCGGGCAACACGTTTTTCAGCGCGTTCAGCGCCACATCGGGGCCGCGCAAGGGCTGCGATACCACCCGACTCAACCAAGTCATCACATCGGGTGCCTGGGCTTTGTAGCCCGCGCGTTCGCAGCGCCTGGCCAGGCGGTCGGCTTGGCTTGTGTCGGCTTGCAG
>CAMDXR010000263.1 GCA_945877725.1 Limnohabitans sp. Rim8 | reverse complement strand
GGACACACTGCTGCCTTTACAGGCCATGCAATCAGCCGATGCAGTGGCCAAGGCCATTACCGGGTTAGCGTGCGGCGGCATGACCAATCTTCATGGGGGCTGGCTTGCAGGGGCGCAACAACTTGAATCGGGGGTAGATGCAGCAGTGTCGCGTGTGATTTTGCTGTCGGATGGGCAAGCCAACCATGGGGAAACCAATTTATCGGTAATCGAATCCCAGTGCAGCCAATGGCTGGGCAAAGGGATCACCACCACCACAGTGGGTTTGGGACGCGACTTTAATGAGGACCTGATGATTGGCATGGCGCGCGCGGGCGGCGGGCAAAACTATTACGGCCAGACCGCAGCAGACTTAAATGACAGTTTCAACGAAGAGTTGGCCTTGTTGCAAGCCATGTATTGGCGCCAGATCGGTCTGAAATTAAGTCCGGCAGCCGGGGTGATCATCGAGATGCTGAGCCCCATAGTTCAGCAAACCGATGGCAGTTGGCGCATGTCGGACCTGGCCTGGGGTTCCGAGTGTTGGCTTGCACTGCGTTTGCATGTCAGCCCCTCAACCGAAGCTTGGGTCCGAGATCTGCTGGCGGCCACCGTCTGCGGTGTGGCCTTGGACGGCACCCGCCAAGAGATATTTGCACCCATGTTGCAACTGCCGGCCTTGTCTGGTGCGCAATTGAATGATCTGCCGTTGGACGAAACCGCCCACAACCGATTGGAGGAGCTTGCTTTTGCCAAGGCTGCAGAACAACTTCGCCAATTGGCCAAGACGGGTGACCTTGATTCCCTCCTTTTGGCATTGAAAGTATTGGATGAACGCTTCGGTCGGCACCCGTGGCTGAAAGCCAAGATTGAACAATTGCGTGAACTGGCCGATGAGGACGCGATCTTGATGGCCAAAGAGGCCCACTATTCAATGATGCGCATGTCCAGCCGCTTGGTGTCCAGGGACGAGATGCGCTATTCGGCCGATGAAACCCAAGTCAGTGAAGCGCTGATGCCCTCATTTCTGCGCAAAAAGGCGCGCGAGGGCAAAGGTAAGAAATGATTCAATTGAATTTAAAAAGGCAAGCCACAAATGCTTGGACGCCGTCGAAAAGGGAGAGGACATGTCTAGAGCGAAACAAGTGCGCTTGACACTGGCCTACACCACGGACTGGGCGGACTGGGTCTGACACGCCAACAGGTGACACAGCAAGGTTGACGGGCTCGGGTTATGGCAGTTAAAGTGCCATATTAAATTTGAATCCCATGGTCCATCGGTTTGGCAGCGTGCGCGGCCCAGCCTGTGTGCCCCAAACAACCCGTTGCCCGCAGGCCTTGGTCTGCGGTCAGCGCAACGAAACAACCAAGGGGACAGATGTCGCTCAAAAGCCTGTTGATGCCCATGGTGTCTGCGCGTTTGATGTCGCGCGAGCGCTTGCTCAAGGCCCGCGCCAAAGCCGAAAGGGTGCGCCAAGCTCAAGGCGAGCCCCACCGCGTGCATTACTTCCACCAAGTCGACGACCCGTACAGCGCCCTCTTGGCCTCGCACCTGACGGCTTTGCTGGCGCGTTACGACATCGCGCTGAGTGCCCATGTGGTGGGCCCACCACCCGACTCGGCCGCCCCCGACCGCGAGCGCCTGGTGGCCTACAGCCGCAGCGACGCCCAGCGCCTGGCCAAGCACCATGGCCTGGACTTCAGCGACCCCGGTATTCAGCCCGACCAAGAGACACAAGAGCGTGCCACCCGGGTGCTGGTGGCCGCCGCCGAGCAAGGCCGATTTGCCGAGGTGGCCCAGGCCGTATCGGCGGCGCTGTGGCAAAGCCGCACCAAGTTCGAGCAGTCAATGCACGAACAGCCTGGGCAAAGCGCGGCGGCGTGGCCCGAAGCCAGCCCCAGCCAAGCCAGTTTGCATGTGGCCAGTGCCAACCGCTTGCGGCAGCGCTTGGGCCACTACCTGGGCGCGACCTTGTATTACGCCGGGGAATGGTATTGGGGCATAGACCGCCTGCACCACCTAGAGCAGCGGTTGCAAGATGTGGGCGCGCAGCGGCCCGGTGTGGCCGGTTTTTTGTTCCCCCCGCATGTCGATCTGGCCCAGCCGGTGGCCCTGGCCCATCCTGCACCCATTGATTTTTACTTCTCATTGCGCAGCCCCTACTCGGCCATCGTGGCCCAGCGGGTGTTCACCTTGGGGCGTTTGACCGGCGCACCGGTGCGCCTTCGCTATGTTTTGCCCATGGTGATGCGGGGCTTACCGGTGCCCAGCGAAAAGCGCAAATACATCAGCTTGGATGCAGCCCGCGAGGCGCATCTGCGAGGTGCAGCGTATGGCCGCATCAACGACCCCGTGGGTCGCCCTGTCGAGCGCGGTCTGGCGCTGATGCCCTTAGCCGAGCAAACCGGCGTGGCACAGGCCTATGTGCTCTCGTTCATGCGCGGCGTGTGGGCCGAAGGCCTGGACGCTGGCAGCGAGCGAGGCCTAAGGTGCATCGCCGAGCGCGCCGGGCTGTCTTGGCCCGATGCCCAACAGGCCCTGCAAGACGAGGCCTGGCGTCAAACTGCCGAAGCCAACCGCCGCGACATGCTCGATCTGGGTTTGTGGGGCGTGCCCTCGTTTCACGTCGCCGACACCGCCGTCTGGGGCCAAGACCGCCTGTGGGCCATAGAACACGCCTTGCTCCAGCCCGAAAATTCACCTCCAAAAGACAGTACCCCATGAAACTCGCGATCAACTACTTTCTGCGTGTCCTTTGCCTGCTGGCCTACACCCTGGCCTTGGGTAAACTGGCCGGTCTGGTGCCTGAAGGCTCATTTGACCGCAGCCCTACAGTGGCCTTGGTGCTGCTGGCCTTGCATGTGGGTGAGTTGCTGCTGATGTTCAAGCATGTGCGCTTATACAAAGGGCCACTGGCGCTCAGCGTGCTTTTGACGCTGCTCTTTGGACTGTTGCATTGGAAGCCCTTGGCCGATGAAAAAGCCGCATCACAACCTACCGCTTAACGCCATGAAAACCACCGCACGCACACTCGGACTGCTGCTTGGCCTTTCTCTGGCCACGGCGGTCTTGGCGACCACGCCCGCAAAGTCCACACGACCCAACGTCGTGGTGTTGGTAGCCGACGACTGGGGCTTCAGCGACGTGGGCGCGTTTGGCGGCGAAATCGCCACACCGCATTTAGACAGCTTAGCCCAGCGCGGCGTGCGCTTTTCCAACTTTCATGTGGCCGCCTCATGTTCGCCCACGCGGGCCATGCTGCTGACCGGGGTGGACAACCACCGCAATGGCCACGGCAATCTGCGCGAAACCATGCCCGTTGCGCACCTGGGAAAGCCGGGCTACCAGGCCACACTCACACCCAATGTGGTCACCGTGGCCAGTTTGCTCAAGGCCAGTGGTTACCGCACCGCCATCACCGGCAAGTGGAACGTGGGCAACGAGCCTCATAACCTGCCCAACCAACGGGGTTTTGACCAGTCTTTTGTGATGGGCGACACCGGCTCGGACAACTGGGAGCCAGAAAAACGCTACCTGCCGCACAACGCCAAGGTCAACTGGTATGAGAACGGCCAGCAACCGGTCTTGCCCAAACAGTTTTACACCTCGACCTTCTTCATCGACAAGATCATCGAATACCTGAGCGCCGGACGCAGCAGCGGCCAGCCCTTTTTTGCCTATGTTGGCTTTCAGGCCAACCATGTGCCAGTGCAAGCACCGCAGGCCTTCATCGATAAATACAAAGGCCGTTACGACGCCGGCTGGACCGCCCTGCGCGAAGCGCGCCGCGTCAAAGCGATTGAACTCGGCCTGGTGCCCAAAGACACGCCCATGGTGAGCATGAAGACGACACGGGACTGGGCTGCCTTGAGCGACCAAGACAAACGTTACCAAGCCCGCCTGATGGAGGTCTACGCCGCCATGGCCGACGCGCTCGACCACGAGGTTGGACGGCTGATCGCGCACCTTAAATCTACGGGCGAGTTTGACAACACGGTGTTCGTCTCTCTGTCGGACAACGGCCCAGAAGGCTCGGACTACAAAGAAGCGGACCTGTGGTTGCGCATGCACTACACCCGCGATTTGGAACGCCTGGGTGGCCCTGGGGCCTATGTGGTGCCGGGACCCTCTTGGAGCAGCGCCTCGGCCTCGCCCCTCAATGGCTTCAAGTTCTATGCCGGTGAAGGTGGCATTCGTTCGCCCCTGATCATCAGCGGCGCCGGTGCCCTCACAGCGCACAACCAAGTGCATGCAGGCCTGACCCATGTCACCGACATCGTGCCCACTTTGCTGGACCTGACCGGAGTGGCGCGCCCCGGCAACAGCTACCTAGGCCAGCCCATAGAAGCGCTGACGGGCCGCAGTTTGTTGCCGGTGCTGACCGACCCCAGCGCCCGTGTGCGCGGGCCGGATGAGGCTGTGGGCTACGAACTGGCGGGCAACAAGGCCTTGTTCAAGGGCGATCTGAAACTGGTGTGGAACAACCCCCCTGTGGGCGACTCGCAATGGCGTTTGTACAACCTGAGCCGCGACCCTGGCGAAACCCAAGACCTGCAAAAAGAACTGCCCCAGCAGTTTGCGGCCATGCAAGCCGAATACGCGGAGTGGGCCAAGGCCAATGGGGTGTTGACCGTGCCCAAGGGCTACGACCCGGTCATGCAAGTCATGATCAACACCGTGGTCACCTACTGGCTGCCAACCTATTGGCCGCATGGCGTGGC
>CAMDXR010000262.1 GCA_945877725.1 Limnohabitans sp. Rim8 | reverse complement strand
CGCGTCAAACCGTCTATCAATACAGGCAAAAAATACATTTCCCCCACATCGGTCATGGCCAAGGTGAAGCTGCGAGCGCTGGTGGCCGGGTCAAAGGCTGCACGCACATTCAAGGCTTGTTGCAGTCCGTCCAGCGCCAGCGCCACGGGTTCGGCCAACAACAAAGCATAGGGTGTGGGCTCCATTCCGCCTTGGGTTCGCAAAAATAGCTCATCGCCCAAATGGACGCGCAAACGCCCCAACGCACTGCTGACGGCGGGCTGGCTCATGCCCAAAACGCGGGCCACATGGGAAACACGCTTTTGAATCAGCAGGTGATGAAAAACCACCAACAAGTTCAAATCCAGCTTTGAAATGTCCATGATTATTTGATTTTCAAATTTTGATTATATTAAAAATTCGATTTACTTAAGTGAGGAAAATCCGCATGATGCGAGTCAAGTTTTCACCAGAGAGCCACCATGCAGGAACATCCCATTCACTGGGAAACGGAGGGCACCAGCCGCATCCCGTTTGCCGTCTACACCAACAAAGACAGCCATAAAAAAGAGCTGGACCGACTGTTTTACAAAGACCACTGGAGTTATGTCGGTCTGGAGGCCGAAATCCCGAACGCGGGCGATTTCAAGCGCACGGTGATCGGGGAACGCTCGGTCATCATGACGCGCGGCCAAGACGGGCAAATTCATGTGGTGGAAAACGTCTGCGCCCACCGTGGCATGGCTTTTTGTCGCGAACGCCACGGCAACAAAAAAGAATTGGTCTGCCCGTACCACCAATGGAGCTACGCACTGGACGGCAAATTACAAGGCGTGCCCTTCAGGCGTGGCGTGCGGCAAGACGGCAAAGTCAATGGCGGCATGCCCGCCGATTTTGACCCCAAAGAGCATGGCCTGAAATCTTTGAAAGTAGCTGCTCGTGGTGGTGTGGTGTTCGCCTCGTTTGACCACGCCGTGGCATCGCTGGAAGACTACATGGGGCCCACCATCCTCAAATACTTTGACCGCTTGTTCAATGGCAAAAAATTGACCCTTCTGGGCTACAACCGCCAACGCATTCCAGGCAATTGGAAGCTGATGCAAGAGAACATCAAAGACCCCTATCACCCTGGACTGCTGCACACTTGGTTTGTCACGTTCGGCTTGTGGCGGGCCGACAATAAATCGGAGCTGCGCATGGACGAACACCATCGCCATGCGGCCATGATCTCTACACGCGGCACTTCGGGGCAGGCCACGGGGCAAGCTTCTGACGTGACCCAGGTGAGCAGCTTCAAGGCCAGCATGCAGCTCAATGACCCCAGCTTCTTAGACATCGTTCCCGAGCCTTGGTGGCAACTGGGCGACCAAGTACCCACCGCCGTGATGATGACGCTGTTCCCCAGCGTGATATTCCAGCAGCAGGTCAACAGCGTGTCGACCCGCCACATTCAACCCGATGGCCACGGCGCATTTGACTTCGTCTGGACGCACTTCGGATTTGAAGATGACACCCCGGAAATGACGCAACGCCGTTTACGCCAAGCCAACCTGTTTGGACCGGCGGGTTTTGTGTCTGCCGACGACGGTGAAGTCATCGAGTTTTCGCAAGAGGCTTTTGAGACCCAACCAGCGCACCGCACTTTGGCCGAACTGGGCGGACGCGATGTGGGGGAAACCGACCACATGGTGACCGAAACCCTGATCCGCGGCATGTATGAATATTGGCGCAAAGTGATGGAGGATTGATGATGGCCAAGCCCTTGATAGACATGCAAACCTGGTTTGACCTCCAGCAACTTTACGCAGATTACGCCAGCGCCGTGGACAGTGGCCAATGGCAACTGTGGCCAGAATTTTTTACCGAAGATTGCATCTACAAACTGCAACCGCGTGAAAACCACGAGCGAGGTTTCCAGTTGGCCACCTTGTTCTTCACCAGCAAAGGCATGCTCAAAGACCGTGCTTATGGTATCTCTGAAACCATCTTTCATGACCCCTATTACCAGCGCCATGTGGTGGGGGCGCCGATTGTCAAAAAAGTTGAAAATGGCCGCATTTACAGCGAAGCCAACTATGCAGTGTTTCGCACCAAGCTGGACAAAGAAAGCACGGTTTACAACGTGGGCCGTTACCTGGACACCATTGTCCAAACTCCCGAGGGTTTCAAATTTGCTGAGCGTTTGTGCGTCTACGACAGCGAGATGATTCCAAATTCCATCATTTACCCGATCTGATCATGAGCAACTGGATTGACGTGGCCGCCGAGGCCGAACTGTTTGAAGGCGCTGGCGTGGCCGTGACCCCCCAGGGCTGTGACATCGCTATTTTCAAGCTCGATGATGGCGTGTTCGCCATCGACAACATGTGCAGCCACGGCAACGCCCGTTTGTGCGATGGATTTGTGGAGGGGCACACTGTGGAGTGCCCGTTTCACCAAGCTGTGTTCGATGTGCGCGACGGCTCAGTGGCCTGCGGCCCTGCCACCGAGCCCATGAAGTCATGGCCCGTGAAGATTGAGAATGGCCGGGTTTTTCTGAATCTGTCCAGCTGATAACCGCTATTGAGAAACCCTTTTGACCCAGTCAAGCCGTCACGATCCACCCTTCCAGTGGATCACAAGGCGGCAGTCCATATTGCGCATGTCCGGCTTGGTGCTGTTGTTGCGCCCAAGCGGCCTGCATCAAACACAAACAAGCGTCTAACGAATCGCCACTGGCGTCGTCTGCCAGGCGACCCAGCAGGGCATTGCTGGCCACCAGTCGCAGCCCCAAACGGGTCTGGCCCCGCTCCAGCGCACTCAGCAATTCCCGTCTGGCCAGCAAACGTTCAGGGGTTTGCTTGGTTTTGTCGTCACTTTTGTAGCTGCGTTGGCCCAGCACTTCTCGCGTCAACAGACCGGGGTAGGCTTCCAGAGCGACACGCCTCAGGTCAGTGCCTGGGGTGACAGAGGTCAATCCGGGGAAATGCACCCCCGCTTGGCGCAGCAAAGGTACACCCGCATGCAGCATATAGGCCACCGGGGGGTTGACCCATTTCATGGAAGGGCTGGAACCTGCGGGCAAGTCTGTCGCCCGATGGGCAAATTTGCCGCCCACCGGTCGGGCATTGCAAAAAGCTGCAAATTGCTCACGAATCGTGGGGCGGTCTAGGCGGGCATAGTGGTCCATGCAGGCGGCCCAGTCGGTGGGCCAGCCCAAGGTTTCGACCAACTCTCGAGGCAAGCCAAAGGGCAAGTCAAAACCGCCCACCCAGTCAGCGGGTTGGGCCAACCAGTGGCCCCATGCGGCCAGTGTTTCAAAACTTAAAAGTTCTTTGACTTGAACCCGCCCCTGGCGGGCTTGGCCCAGCGCCAGCACAATGGGTTTGCGCTTGCTGGGGCTGCTGGAAAAGTCACAGCCAATCAGGTCAGGCATGCCTTTTTCAGCGCAGCCGATTAAGCGCGCCCAATGATGGAGGCGGTGGCCATCAACTCTTCTAGCAAAGCCAGTGACACTTTGCCCGACACGTTGTAGGGATCAAGCTCTGCACGCTCGGAGTATTTAAGCAAGATATTGGTGTTGACCCGAGAGGTGTCCACCTGCCCCATGGTCCAGCCGCCAAAACGGCGCTCACTGATTTCTTCGTAGTGCAGCAGCACCACATCTTTGTGGCGCGGGTCTTTTTGGATGTGTCCATACAGATCGCTCACGGCGAGGCGTCCGCCTTCAATGGCTTGCAAAAATATGCCCCCGCCATAGCAAAGAATGCCGGTGATGCCGGTGCTGGGGTTGAACTGGCGCGAGTGGGCCAGTATGGAGTTGATGGTTTCGGGTGAGGGGTCAACCGTGCGGCTGGCGTAAAGCAGGCGTACCAACATGGGTCAGTTCCTTCCAGGAATCAGAGACAAAAACTCACGGCGCAAATTGACGTCTTTCAGGAAAGCGCCGCGCATGACCGAATTGATCATCTTGCTGTCCATGTCTTTCACACCCCGCCAACCCATGCAGTAGTGGCTGGCCTCCATGACGATGGCGAGACCGTCAGGCTGAGTTTTGCGCTGAATCAAGTCGGCCAACTGCACCACGGCTTCTTCTTGAATCTGGGGCCGGCCCATGATCCATTCGGCCAGGCGGGCGTATTTGGACAAGCCGATCACGTTGGTGTGCTCATTGGGCAGCACGCCGATCCAGATCTTGCCAATCACTGGGCAAAAGTGGTGGCTGCAGGCACTGCGAACTGTGATGGGGCCCACGATCATGAGCTCGTTCAGATGCTCGGCGTTGGGGAATTCAGTGATTTCGGGACCCTCAACGTAGCGGCCCTTAAATACCTCTTTCAGGTACATTTTGGCAACGCGGCGAGCGGTATCGCCCGTGTTGTGGTCGTTCACGGTGTCAATAACAAGGCTGTCCAGCACCCCAGACATCTTGTCGGTGACTTCGTCCAGCAGCTTTTCAAGCTCGCCGGGTTCTATGAACTCGGCAATGTTGTCGTTGGCATGGAAGCGTTTGCGGGCAGCTTGAATGCGTTCGCGAATCTTGACAGAAACGGGTACGCCCTCGTCTTCGGGTGTGGCGGCAGAAGCAGTCATGGCGTCTGGTAATTTCATTAACATGGCAATGATCGTACCAGCGAATGGCCCCCTTTTCCCGGCCAGAACCGATCTCCCATGGTGCGCCGGGGGGGATCGGCTGCTCAGTAACGGTTGCCGGTCAAGAACAAGGCCAGGCGCATTAAACCAAATGCCACCCGGTCGCGCAGCCTCAGGTG
>CAMDXR010000261.1 GCA_945877725.1 Limnohabitans sp. Rim8 | reverse complement strand
GCACGATGCCGATGCCGGTGGCCAGCACTTCACCATCGGCCTGCCAGGCTTGCGAGGCGGCGCAAATGATGCGGTCTACCAAAGAAAATTCACTCATGTTGGCCACCTTCAAAACACTGGAAGCGGCAATTTGCGCACCGCATCGATACCGCCCACGCGCTCCAGGTATTCCTGTTCGCTGCAATAAACATAACGTTCGGCATATTGCTGCCAACCGCCCGCTTCTTTGGCGCTGGCCGCATATTCCTTGAAGTGCTTCACATCAAAACCATACAGTGGCGCACAGGAGCTAGGGTGCGCTCCGGCGGGCACATGCACCACGCCTGTGGTGTGTGCACGTTCCCAGTAAACGTGGCGCGCTTCATCGCCATTTTCAAAATAAGCGCTGTCGACCAGTTCATCGCAGCTGACAAAGCTTTGCTTGGCCGCGCGCACAAAAAATTCATCCATGTAGAGGTCTGGCCCTTTGATCTGGCAAACCCCGCGCACATCGGCACGGTCCACATGCAGCAAAGCCACATCGAGGGGCAAGGCCGGCATGGCCACCCAGTCGCGCTCGTCGTAGGGGGAGCCCACGAGTTTCAGGCCGGGGTTGCGCACCAGCACATCGGTGCCCAAGCCCACACGGGTCGGGATAAAGGGCGCACGCATGGCCGCCGCCTTGAGGCCCAGCAGCATCATGCCTTCGTCGATTTCCATGACCTCCAGAGCGCCACTTTGGCGCGCTTGACGGAAATAGGGCTCTAGCGGAATGAAGTCCAGCGAGACAAAGGCGAACACCAGTTTCTTGACCTTGCCCGAGGCGCACAACATGCCGACATCGGCACCGCCATAAGACACCACCGTCAAGTCCTTGAGGGGACTGCGCAAAATCTCGCGCACCAGTGCCATGGGTTTGCGTCTGGGGCCCCAGCCGCCAATGCCCACGGTCATGCCGTCTTTGATTTTTGCCACCACATCGGCAGCACCCATTTGTTTGTTGGCCATGAGGATTTACGCTTTCTCGTCGTTCTGGGTTTTCTGGCCCACGCTGAAGTCGTGACCCCAGAGACTGACACGGGTGAATTCGTGGGTAATGTGTTCGGACCAGTCCACCACGGCACCGCCATAGCCATATTCGATGTCGAAATTAGACGGGCTTTGCATGTAAAAAGAGATCACCTTGTCGTTGGTGTGCTGGCCTAAAGTGGCGGTTTGCTGCACTTTGTGCGCGTGCATCCGGTCCAGTGCCCGACCCACTTCGGGCATGCCCTCGACCTCGACCATGACATGCACGCATCCACTGGGCACCGGGAAGCCCGCCAGCGCCAAGCTGTGGTGACGGCCATTGTTGCAATGGAAAAAGTGAATCGGCAGGGTCGGTCCGTCGGCCCCAGCGGGTTGAAAGTTGAACAAGTCAGACAGGCCAAAACCCATGACTTGGGTAAAAAAGTCAACAGTTTCCTGAAACGCCGCTGCAGGCAGCACGGTGTGGCCCATGCCGATGTTGCCCGTGACAAAGCGCGAAACCCCCACTGGTGAGGCAAAGTGCGCGAAGTCAGAACGGAAACCCCAAACCACTTCGTGGCGGTTTCCCGAGGGATCGCTGAATCCGGCCACCTGCTGAACACAGCGCAGTCGGCACAGGGCCGCATCGCCCAGAACGACTTCGACGCCCGCCTGACGCAGGGCCGCCAGAGCCTCTTCAAAATCAGCTTGGGTGGTTACCTCCCAACCGGACACGACATAGGCATCGCGTGCACCGGCTTGAATGGCAAAACGGAATTGCCGTTCGTCCATCCGGATGTACAAGCCCCCATCGGGTGATGGCGCGGTCATCATGCCCAACACGCCTTCGGCGTAGCTTTTCCAGCGGTTCAGATCGGTCGTTTCGGCCACCACATAGGCCAGTCCAGCGATTTTCATCATGATTTTTTCACCCGTCTTTTAGAAATGAAGCTTCTGCGCCTGATTCTGGTCAAACCACCCCGCCAAAGCATCGTCCGTTGAGACTAAACATTTGCCTTGAAAAAGGAGCCCCTTCGCTGCATCGAGGCTGGAAATACAGGGTTTACCGCCAGTTCAAAAGGCCGGTCAAAAGGCCTGTCAATCGGTCCCTTGAACGACCTTTCAAGACACCGAAATCGTCAGGCCGGGGCGCTGTTCGGGTAGCTGGTGTACCCGGCGGCACCGGGTGTGTAGAGGGTTTTGCGGTCAAAACGGGTCAGGGGCTGGCCTAAGCGCATGCGGCTCACCAAGTCCGGGTTGCCTATGAAATGACGCGCAAACGACAAAGCTGCGCCCGGATGGGACTGCAGGGCTTGCTCGGCGTTGCCGGGGTCAAAACCATCGTTCAGGATCAGCCGCTCGCCAAAATGGCTGCGCGCCAAAGCAAAGGCATCCAGCTCGGGCAGTGGCGCACGCATCACATGTAAATAGGCCAGATCAAGGGTGGCCGCCTGGCGCATCAACTCGGCATGAGTTGCGGCGGAGTCTTCATCAGAGGTGTCGTTGTAGGTGTTGCCAGGGTTTAGGCGCAGTCCCACCCGACCCGCCCCAATGGCGGCGGCCATCTCGCGCAAGCACTCAAAGGCAAAACGGGCACGCTTAGACGCTGCCCCGCCGTATTCGTCGGTGCGCAAATTGGTACCAGAACTCAAAAACTGCATCGGCAAATACCCACTGGTGCCATGCAACTCCACACCATCGAAACCCGCTTCGCGGGCGTTAAGGGCGGCCTGGGCGTGTTCCTGCACCACCGCACGTACTTCTGCCGTGGTCAACGCTCGCGGCATGTCGTAGGGCTGCATGCCAACGCTGTCGGTCATGACCTCGCCCGCCGCTTGCAAAGCACTGGGGGCCACGCTTTCGATGCCTGCGGGCTTGATGTGGTGGCTGCCAATGCGCCCGCCGTGCATGATTTGCAGCACGATCAAACCGCCCCTGGCGTGCACCGCATCGGTGACACGCTTCCAGCCTGCAATGTGCGCTGCGCTTGCAATGCCTGGCTGGCGGCAGTACGACTGCCCGACCGCGCTGGGCCAAGTGCCCTCGGCCACGATCAGTCCGGCCTCGCTGCGCTGGGCGTAGTACTCGGCCATCAGCTCTCCCGGCACCCCGTCGGGGTCTGCACGGTTGCGGGTCATGGGGGCCATGACGATTCGGTTGGCCAGACGCAACTCGCCCAAAACCAGGGGTTCAAACAACAGACTCATGTCAGCGCACTCTCATTTTGGGCGGCGGTGTGCCACGGCGCATGGTGCGCAAAAACTGCTCCAGTGGGGCCGGAGCCGCGACCTCGGGCAACTGGTCTTTGTCGGGGCGTTGGGCCCAAAACTCGCTCCAACTGGGAAACAGGTCGTGAAAGGTACCGTCGTAGGGGGCACGGCCCGGCCAGCGCATTTTCATGTCGCCAATAGGCGGTTTGTTCAGGTCGGTGGCATACCAGTAACAAGGCAAGCGGCGGCGAAAATACCATTGGCCTTCGATGCGCTCATAGTCGTCCCAATAAAGCATCTGCATGATGACCCATTCGGCACCGCACTCGTGTTCGTTCTTTGAATACACCAGGCCCGTAGCGTGCTCGGCGTCGGCAAACTCAATCAGGTGCTGACCCAGGTGGTGAGAGGTTCCGGTGAACTGCTCGCGCAGAGTTTGGTCTTGCCACGCCTTGAAATGCGCCCGCCCAACTTTGTCTTTGCCCACCCGGACATCGGGCGCAAACAGGTTCACATGGGCGTCCATGTCGCGCATGTCCAAGGACAAGGAATATTTACCCGCCAACTGGCGAATGGCCTCAATGGACTCCAGGCGGTCAATGCGTTCTTCGAGGGTGTTGGGCCAGGTCATAGGTTGCGCCTTCACAGTGCCGTGACCAGAACGGCCGAACGCCCACCATCAACGGGCAGCGCCGCACCGGTGATGTAACTGGCCTCATCACTGGCCAGGAACAAGATCGCGTTGGCCAGTTCTTCAGGCTGACCGACTCGGCCCATGGGAATGAGTTTTTCGGTGTTCTGGCGTGAAGCGGGGTCTGACAACATGCCCGCAGTGGCGGGGGTCTCGACCACGGCAGGAATCACCACATTGACCCGAATGCCACTGAGCGCGCCCTCGGCGGCGGCAGCCCGCGAGAAGTTGATGATGGCCGCCTTGGCCGCCGAATATCCCGCCATCCAAGAGGTGCCCAGCAGGCCGCAAATAGAGGACAAATTGATGATGGAGCCGCCCCGCTCTTTCATCAGCTTCATGGCGGCACGGGTGCCCCAAAAAGTGCCATCTACTGAGGTACTGAAGTTGCTGTGCCAGTCGGCTGTAGTGGTCGACTCGATGGTGCCCCAGCTGTAGGCCATGGCGTTGTTGACCAAAATATCCAGGCGACCATGGCGCTGCCCGGCGGCCTCGATGGCGGCCGTGAAACCGGCTTCGTCACTGACATCGGCCTGCACCGCCTCGGCGCGCCCCCCTGCAGTCTTGATTTGGGCCACCACAGCATCAAGGGGTTCGCGGCGGCGACCACAAATGACCACCACAGCGCCCTCTTGGGCGAAGCGAATGGCGGTGGCGGCACCGATGCCGGTTCCGCCTCCAGTCACAAAGGCCACTTTGTCTTGAAGTCTTGCTTGCGTCATGCGATCACTCCTTACAGAAAGGCGCTGCCGCCGTTGACTGCCAGATTTTGGCCGGTGACAAAACCGCTGTCGTCGCTGGCCAAAAACAAGGCCGCGCTGGCAATGTCCTCGGGCTCGGCCATGCGGCCC
>CAMDXR010000260.1 GCA_945877725.1 Limnohabitans sp. Rim8 | reverse complement strand
TTCGCTGGCAGCCAGGGGTTTCGCCGGGTAGCTGGATACATTTTTGGGAAAAATCAAAACGCCAAGGGCGAGAGCGAAAAAATTGCCATGACCGCTCCCGTGACCATGGAAATGCAAAACCAACAGTGGCGACTGCACTTTGTGATGCCGCAGGGTATGGCCTTGGATAATTTACCCAAGCCTGTGGACGCCAGCGTGCAATTACGTGAGTTGCCCGCCCAGCGCATGGCTGCAGTGCGCTTCAGCGGATTTACCACGGCCGCCAGCATCGAGCGCCAGACCCAATTGCTCAAAGACTGGCTCAGCCGCAACAAACTAGAGTTTGACGACCGGCCTCAATTGGCGCGCTACGACGATCCGTTCACCGCGCCTTGGAACCGGCGCAATGAAATTTTGATGCCCTTGAAATAAGTCTTCAGTTTCAAGATTGAAGCGCAACCAACGTGAACAGGTCATGTTTGGCTGCTGCGTATGTGGTGCGAAACGAAGCGCAGATTGACGCGCTGCTACCGACCCTGAAAATCCCCCCCATACCCATGTGGCTGGTGGTCCACAGGGAAATACGGGGAAATCCTCGAATCAAGGCTGTTTACGACTTTTTGGCTGCGGCCATCCCTCGCCAGCTTTGATATTCAAATGCCCCGCTTCATCAAAACAAGGGGGCCATGAACAATGAGAGTGCGCGGTACAGGGTGTTTGGGCCCTAAGTGTCCAGTTCTCCAACCTCCTGCTGTCTAAAAGCCATCAGCATCCGACATGATGCGGTCGCCCAACTGCTGGAGGCCGTTTAGATCACACCGGCTGTCTTCAACTGCGCCAGTTCTGCGGGGCTCTTGCCCAGCAGCTCTTTCAGTACCTCTACAGAGTGCTGACCCAACATAGGCGGTGCCCGATGCTCTACGGGTGCAGCCGACAGCCTTAATGGGCTGCGCAGCATGGGCACATCGACGCCACTGGCATGCGCCACCGAGAGAGCGAGCCCACGATGGCGTACCTGCGGATCTTCAAACAATTGCTGCATATTTAAAATGGGCGCGCAGGGCACGCCAGCGACTGACAGATGTCCAATCCAATGTGCCACTGTGGCTTGCTGGATGCGGGTCTGCAAGATGTCGTGCAAGGCGTTGCGGTTGACAATGCGATCAATGTTGGTCACAAATCGGGGGTCTTGCGCCAAGCCAAGCGGCAGGTCCAACACGCGCAGCAATTTGTCAAACTGGCCAGCATTGGCTGCCGACATGGTGAAGTAGCCATCGGTGGCTTGAAACACTTCGCTGGGTGCCGTAATGGGGTTGTTGTTGCCCTGGCGCTGCGGCACTTGGCCGGTCATCAAGTAGCCTAAGGCCAGGTGGCCGTTGATGGCGGTGGCGGCATCTACCAAAGCGGCGTCAATGTATTGCCCCTCACCGCTGTCACGCCGGTGTATGAGCGCTGCCAAAATGGCAATGGCGGCATAGAGGCCGGTGAAGATGTCAGCGATCGGCACTGCAGAACGCATGGGGCCGGCACCGGCAGCGCCATCGGGCTGGCCACAGGTGCTCATCAGGCCGCACATGGCTTGCATGACGGAGTCATAGGCCGGGCGCTCGGCATAAGGGCCGTCTTGCCCGAAACCCGTGACGCTGCAATAAACGACGGAAGGATTGATGGCGCGAATGCTCTCGTAATCCAGACCATAACGCTTGAGCCCACCGACTTTGTAATTCTCAATGAACACATCGCAATGAAGCGCCAACTCGCGGATCAGGCCTGCGCCCTGCGGAGTGCCTATGTCTATGGTGACCGAGCGCTTGCCCCGGTTACTGCCCATGAAAAATGCAGAGTCGAGGGTAGGTTTGCCGTCAGCGCCCACCACAAAGGGGCTGACCCGTCGGGTGTCATCGCCCCCATCGGGACGTTCTATCTTGATGACATCAGCACCCAGGTCGGCCAAGGTCTGGGTGCACCAGGGTCCGGCCACCACACGGGTCAAGTCCAATACCCGAACATTGCCAAGAATAGCCATGGGTTCAATCGATGGTGATTTTGAGTTCTTTGTTCAGTTCGCGCATTTCGTCAAGCTCGCGCTTGACGCGTGCAGCAAATGCGTCTCCACTCAGGCTGCGCGGTTCGCCACCCCCTTTGGCAAAGTTGGCCAACACCTCGGGATCATTGACGGCAGCGGTCAGTGCGGCGATCAGCTTGTCGCGTATCGGTGCAGGCACACCGGCCGGCACAGCAAAGCCAAGCCAGCCGGAGCTGACGTGGGGAATACCCAATTCTTTGGCGGTCGGCACGTTGGGCAGCAGGGCTGAGCGCTTTTCGCCCGTGTAAGCGAGCATCACCAATTTGCCCTGCTCGGCCATGGCGCGGCTGGCGATGGATGAGAAAGCCATGTCGACCTGGCCACCGATCAGGTCGGTCAGCAAGGGGCTTTCGCCCTTGTAGGGCACATGCGTCATTTTGACGTTGGCATTTTTAACAAACTGCTCGGTGGCGGTGTGAAAGCCGGTGCCCATGCCGGTAGAGCCGAAGTTGAGCTTTCCAGGGGTTGCCTTCGCCTTGTCAACGAGTTGACCCAGCGTCTTGATGCCGGAAGCAGGGTGAGTGTTGATCAGATAGTGCGCTTCCATGATCATGTTCAGGTAGCTCAAATCCTTGATCGGGTCGTAGGGCACATTGGTCGCCAGCGCCGGTCCGGACACCACGCCAGCGTTGGTAACCACACCAATGGTGTAGCCGTCTTTGGGCGACTTGGCCAGTGCGTCGGTGCCGATGCGCTGACCCGCACCAGCTTGGTTTTTGATCACCATGGATTGGCCCAAAATAGCGCCCGCTTTGGTGGCCACCATCCGTGCATAGCCGTCTACGATGCCGGGCGGGAAGGGCACGATCACATTGATCGGCTTGTCGGGGTAATTACTTTGGGCGTAACTGACTGTGGCCCAAAAGCCGGTGAGTAACAGAGCCAGAGTGCGGGTAATAAGACGCATGGTTTTACCTCGTTTGGTCAGGGGTTAGGAAAGTGAAGGTCCAAAAAATGGCGTACAGCGGCATTGAAGCGGGCAGGGTCTTCGGCCCAGCCAAAATGACCCAAGCCGGTCAGGTTGACGAATTCGGCGTTGGCTATCTTGCCGGCCATTTTTTGCATGACTTGAGCCGGAGCGGTTGTGTCTAACTCGCCAGCGATACACAACACAGGGATGTCCAGCGTAGGCAACAGGTCGCGGCCTTCAAAACCAACGATGGCCGCTACGGCGGCCCGAAAGGTTTCTTCGCGCATTTGGCTGACTGTGCCAATCAGCAGGTCCACCGCCGGACCACTGGCACCGGGTGCCATCATGGCGCGCAGCATCAGCGGGGCGTATTCGGGAATGGTTTTTCCCGCATCCAGCGGCGCCACACGGGCGCGTACAAATTCTTTCTGCCAGTCGCCGTCCGGGCTACCGAATGAGGCACTGGTGGCTGACAACACGTAACCGTGAATGCGGTCTCGGGCATAGCGCCAAGCCTGTTGCGCGATCATGCCACCCATGCTGTGGCCCATCACCACGTTGCGCGCTCCACCTTCTTTCTCTAACAGCAGCGTGAGCGCTCGGGCGCAGTGGTCAATGGTCAGCGCTTGGGGCAGCGCCGACAGGCCGTAGCCCGGTGCGTCCCAAGACACCACGCGGTAACCGGCTTGCGTGAAGGCTTGCACCTGGGTGCGCCAGTATTCTTTGGCGCCAAAGGCGCCATGCAGCAGAAAAACGCTGGTGCCATAGCCACCGTCTTTGGGGTGGTGCACGGCGTAATCGGGCAGGGTGACGGCACTCTGGTTCATGCGGTAACCTGCAAGGCGGCGGCGGGTGTCCAGGCGGCGTGTGCGCCCATCGGGATGTGGCCAGGCAAGATGATGCGACAGATGGGGCCCGGACTGATGTCGCGTGCATCAAAGATGGCGCACTCGCCTTTGCCGGTGTTCAGGTTGGTGATAAAAGTTACCAAGTAACCGTCGTCCTCAGCCACCGCACCATCGCGGGGTGCAAAAGGGGTCTCGCTGACAAAGCAGCCCTTGGGCGCCTGCCAACGCTGTGTCCGGCCGGTCTGCCAGTCGTACTTTTTGAGGCCATCAAGCTCCCAGTTGGGCTTCATCAGGGCGTTGTAAACGAAGCGGTTAGGGCGACCCTTGACGCGGCCATTGATCATCGAAAATTCGGTCACCTCGTCGTCCAAGTCTTCCTCGCGGGTTTGTCCGGTCTTCAGGTTGAAGCGCCAACGGTGCATGCGGGTTTCTTGCAGCTCCATGGACAACAGGGCGTTCATGCGCGCATAGCCCTCTTTGGGCAGGCCGCTCAGGTCGGGAACCGGATTGGTCTGGATCGCGCCGTCCATGATGATCTCGTCGCCCACCTCATAGGTGTTGGCCAGGTGCAAGATGTAGCAGGGCTGGCCTTCGAACCACTTGACGTCGCGGCTGGTGCCAAAGCGCGGGATGACCCCGAAGCGCGACGGCACGTCTCGGTGGAACTTGAGGCGGTGTTGGCCTTTTTTCAGGCCCTCAGGGTCGAAGAACATCGACAGGTCATGAATCACGCAGTAGTGCTCGCTCATGCCCAAGTCGTGCGGCCAGGTGGCATGCGGCAGCTCGATCGGTTCATAGTGCACCAGCGCATTGTTGGCGTCGACCACGCCATAGTTGAAGTAGGGCGCCTGCTCACCGAAGTTAAAGAACATCATCTCCTTGCTGTGCTCATCCACCTGGAAGTGCGAGCAGATGCCCCGGTCGCCCAAGCGACGGGCCCAGTTGGT
>CAMDXR010000259.1 GCA_945877725.1 Limnohabitans sp. Rim8 | reverse complement strand
GGCACGGCAAAGACCGGGCCAATGCCCATTTCGTCGGGCTCGCAGCCTGCCACGGCAAAACCGAGGAACCGACCCAGCGGCTTTAAGCCCTTTTGTTCGGCCATTTTTTCGTCCATCAAGACGCATGCGCCGCCGCCGTCCGAAAACTGGCTGGCATTGCCCGCCGAGACCAATCCGCCAGGCATGGCCGAGCGCAAACCGCTGATGGCTTCTAGCGTGGTGCCCTCGCGCAGACCTTCGTCCTTGCTCACGGTCACTTGTTTGGTGCTCATGCCCATGACTTTGTCAATGACGCCTGCCGTCACGGTAATGGGCGCAATTTCGGCCTCGAACAAGCCTGCAGCTTGCGCAGCGCAGGCTTTTTGTTGGCTGGCCGCGCCGTATTCGTCCATGCGGTCGCGGCTGATTTTGTAGCGTTTGGCCACTTGTTCAGCGGTTTGCAACATGTTCCAGTAGATCTCGGGCTTTTGCTTGGTCAGGGCGGGGTCAAAAAACATGTGGTGGTTCATCTCTTGCTGAACGCAAGAAATGCTCTCGACCCCCCCGGCCACATAAACCCGGCCTTCGCCCGCCATGATGCGTTGCGCCGCCAAAGCAATGGTTTGCAAACCCGATGAGCAAAAACGGTTGATGGTCATGCCCGAAACCGAGATCGGCAATCCCGCCTTGAGGGCGATTTGCCGGGCAATGTTGGCCCCGGTGGCGCCCTCAGGGTTGGCGCAACCCATGATGACGTCCTCGACTTCGGCACCGTCGATGCCCGCGCGGGCCACAGCGTGTTGCACCGCATGGCCGCCCAAAGTGGCACCGTGGGTCATGTTGAAGGCCCCCTTCCAGCTCTTGGCCAGCGGGGTGCGTGCGGTAGAAACAATGACAACATTCGTCATGATGAAGAACCTTTCGTGTGGGTGACAACGCTCAGGGTTGTCGCCTCAAAATGATGGGAGTTGTGGTCAGTTGAATGTCTTGCCGTCGGCAACCAGTCGCGCCAGCAAGGGTGCGGGTTGCCAGAACTTGGCGTCGTCGTGCGGATTTTTGGCAAAGCGCTTCATGGCTTCGGCCACGTTGAACAGGCCAATTGTGTCGGCATAAATCATCGGGCCACCGCGCCACATCGGAAAACCATAGCCCGTCAGGTACACCATGTCGATGTCGCTGGCTTTGCTGGCAATGCCTTCTTCTAATATGTGTGCGGCTTCGTTGACCAACGAGAACACCAGGCGTTGCACGATTTCTTCGTCAGAAATCTTGCGCGGCGTGATGCCCAGGGCAGCACGGTGCTTTTCGATCATTTCGACCACTGCGGGGCTGGGGATCGCGTCACGCATTCCGGCCTGGTAGTCGTACCAGCCGGCACTGGTTTTTTGGCCAAAACGGCCCATTTCGCACAACAAATCAGCGGTCTTGCTGTATTTGAGGTCCGGCTTTTCTTGGTAACGGCGCTTGCGAATCGCCCAACCAATGTCGTTGCCCGCCAAATCACCCATGCGGAACGGGCCCATGGCAAAGCCAAATTTTTCGGCGGCTTTGTCCACTTGCGCTGGCGTGCAGCCTTCTTCGATCAAGAAACCGGCCTGACGGCTGTATTGCTCGATCATGCGGTTGCCAATGAAACCATCGCACACACCCGAGACCACCGAGGTCTTTTTGATCTTTTTGCCCAGCGCCATCACCGTGGCCAAAACGTCTTTGCCGGTTTGTGCGCCGCGCACCACTTCGAGCAACTTCATGACGTTGGCCGGGCTGAAAAAGTGCATGCCCACCACGTCTTGCGGACGCTGGGTGAATGAGGCAATCTTGTTCACATCAAGGGTGGAGGTGTTGGAGGCCAAAATTGCGCCGGGCTTCATGACTTTGTCCAATTGCTTGAACACGGCCTCTTTTACGCCCATTTCTTCGAACACGGCTTCAATCACCAAGTCGGCCTGTCCGATGTCGTCGTAGCTGAGCGTGGTGCTCAACAAAGCCATGCGTTCTTCGTATTTTTCGGGCTTGAGCTTGCCTTTTTTGACCTGAGATTCGTAGTTTTTGCGAATGGTGGCCACGCCACGGTCCAGGGCTTCTTGCTTCATTTCCAGCATTTTGACGGGCAGACCCGCGTTCAAAAAGTTCATGGCAATGCCGCCGCCCATGGTGCCCGCGCCAATCACCGCGACCGATTGGATGTTGCGCTTGGGCGTGTCCTCAGGCACGTCTGGAATTTTGGAGGCCGCACGGTCGGCCATGAAAATATGACGCAGCGCACGGCACTCGGGCGTGAGCATCAGGTTCATGAAAATCTCGCGCTCAAAGACCATGCCGTCTTCAAACTTCTTGGTGGTGGCGGCTTCTACGGCGTCCACGCATTTGACGGGTGCGGGCAGGTTTTTGGCCATGCCCTTGACCATGTTGCGGGCAAACTGAAAATACGCATCGCCTTGCGGGTGCTTGCATGGCAAGTTGCGCACCATCGGCAAGGGGCTGCCATCGGCGTGTGCCGCAGCCACTTTGCGGGCCAAGGCCAGCGCCTCTTCGGGCAGGCTTTCGGCCGATTGGGCCAGGGCGTCAAACAATTTTTGGCCGGGCAACATGGCCAGCATTTCGCTCTTGATGGCTTCGCCGCTGACGATCATGTTGAGCGCAGGCTCGACGCCGATCACGCGGGGCAAGCGCTGTGTGCCGCCTGCACCGGGGACCAAGCCCAGCTTGACTTCGGGCAATGCAATGCTGGTGCCGGGGGCAGCAATGCGGTAGTGGCAACCCAGGGCCAACTCGAGTCCGCCGCCCATGGCGACCGAATGGAGTGCGCCCACCACGGGTTTGGCCGAATTCTCGCAAGCGCGGATCACGCTGAGCAGATTGGGTTCTTGGATTGCCTTGGAGGAACCGAATTCGCGAATGTCAGCGCCGCCCGAAAAGGCTTTGCCGCCACCCGTGATGATGATGGCTTTGACGCTGGCGTCGTTGTTGGCTTTTTCCAGGCCATCGGTGATGCCAACCCGTGTGGACAAACCCAGACCGTTGACCGGAGGGTTCATCAAGGTGATCACCGCGACATCGCCGTGGACTTTGTATTCAGCTGTCATGCTGGACTTCCTTTGCGTGAAAAAATAAAAAAGAACGGTCGTTCGTTTTTTGCATTGTAGTCACAAAACGAACCCCTCAAAGTCAAATATTTACTGGGGGTAAACGCTCAAACCTCCAGCCATTCCTTGCGAATATAAGTGTTGTCTCGCAAGGCATCCGGGGTTCCCTCAAACACAATACTGCCATGGCCCATGACCAGTGCCCGGTCAGAAATGCGCATCGCGATGGTGAGTTTTTGCTCAATGAGCAAGACAGAGATGCCCCTGGACTTGAGGTTTTGGAGGTATTGCCCCACCAATTCAACAATTTTGGGGGCCAGGCCCTCGGTCGGTTCGTCAATGATGATCAGATCGGGGTCGCCCATGAGGGTTCGGCAAAGCGTCAGCATCTGCTGTTCGCCGCCGGACAGCACCCCGGCTTCGGTGTGTGCACGCTCTTTCAAGCGCGGAAACATGTTGTACATGTCGTCAAACGACCAGCGACCGTTTTGCCCTTTGCGCTTTTGCCCCAGTTCTAGGTTTTGTTGAACCGTCAATTTGGGAAAAATATCCCGGTTTTCAGGCACATAACCCATGCCTAGGTGCGCAATTTCATAGGCTTTTTTGCCTTGAATCGGTTTGCCCTTCCAGTCAATGCGCCCCTGGCAGTCCACCAAGCCCATGATGGCCTTGGCCGTGGTCGATCGGCCCGAACCATTGCGCCCCAGCAAGGCCACGATTTCGCCCTGCGCTACTTCGAAGTTAACGCCATGCAGCACATGGCTTTTGCCATAGTAGGCGTGCAAATTTTCAACTTTTAACATCAGTGGCCTCCTGCTTGGCTGTCGGCCACGGGTGCGCCCAGATAGGCTTCTTGCACACTGGCATTGGCCCGAACGGCCTCGGGGGTGTCGAAGGCAATCACCTCGCCATAGACCACCACCGCAATTTTGTCGGCCAGGCCAAACACCACCCCCATGTCGTGTTCGACCGTGAGCAGGGTTTTGCCCACGGTGACTTCTTTGATGAGGTGAATAAAACGCGAAGTCTCGCTTTTGCTCATGCCTGCCGTGGGTTCGTCCAGCAAGATGACATCAGCACCGCCCGCAATGGTGACGCCAATCTCCAGTGCGCGTTGTTCGGCATAGGTCAAGTTCATGGCCAGCACATCGCGCTTTTTATCCAGGCGAATCATTTCCAGCAGTTGGTCGGTGCGCTCATTGGCATCCTTCAGACCCGATAGGAATTTTAGAAAGGTGTACTGGTAGCCCATGCTCCAAAGCACCGCACAGCGCAGGTTCTCAAACACGCTGAGTTTGGGAAAGATATTGGTGATCTGGAAGCTGCGCGCCAACCCCATGCGGTTGATTTCATAGGGGGTTTTATTTTGAATGCGCTGCCCATTGAGCAAAATATCGCCGCTGGTGGGGCCAAATCGGCCACTGATCAGGTTGAACAAGGTCGATTTGCCCGCGCCATTAGGGCCGATCACGGCCACCCGCTCACCGGTTTCTACAGCCAGGCTGACACCCCGAATGATTTCGGTCTTGCCAAAATTTTTGCGAACGTCTTTGAGTTCAAGTGCAAAGGGTTTCATAGGGCGGTCTCCCGACGCTTGATCTCTTTTTCAATTTCAATTTGAATGTCGCCCCAATCGATCAAAAACTGACGCCGGGCCAGCTCAAACAAGCCCAAACCCGTGAGCATGACAAAGACCGAACCAAACCAGCTGTCCAAC
>CAMDXR010000258.1 GCA_945877725.1 Limnohabitans sp. Rim8 | reverse complement strand
ACCCGGGTTTCTTTTCGCGCCGCAGTGCGCTCGATTGGGGCTTTGCCGTGCTGGCAGTGCTGGGCATGGTGTTTGCGTTTAGCCGCTACAGCCACGCCATGGACGTGTACGAGCAGGGCATATTGATTGGCAGCGTGCCTGCGGCGGTGGCCTTGGCTTGGTTTTGGCGACCCATGCGCACCTTGATGCTGGTGGTGGCGGGCGTTTCCTTGTTTGCCGTCATTGCGTATCAGGGCGATTTGGCCCGAGCCGAGCAAGTCTTCTGGCTCAAGTATTTCCTGTCCAGCCAGTCCGCCATTTTGTGGATGAGCATGTTGTTTTTCATCAGCACCGCTTTTTATTGGGCCGGTATGTTCATTCGGGGTCAGGGTGACAACCTAGAGGCCCTGGGCAGTCTCATGGCCTGGGTGGCCGTGGCCTTGGCCCTGATCGGCACCATGGTGCGCTGGTACGAGAGCTACCTCATCAGCCCTGACGTGGGTCACATTCCAGTCAGCAATCTCTACGAAGTCTTCATCATGTTTTGTTGGATGACGGCCGGGTTTTATCTGTACTACGAAGACCATTACCGCACCCGCGCCTTGGGGGCGTTTGTGATGCTGGTGGTCAGCGCTGCAGTGGGCTTTTTGCTCTGGTACACGCTGGTGCGCGAGGCGCACGCCATACAACCTTTGGTGCCCGCCCTCAAAAGTTGGTGGATGAAACTGCATGTGCCCGCCAACTTTATTGGTTATGGCACCTTTGCTTTGGCCGCCATGGTGGCCTTTGCCTACCTGATCAAGCAAACTGCGGGCGAAACCCGGTGGTACAAGTTGGCACCGTTGTGGTTGTTGGGCATCGTGTTGTGCTTTGAACCCGTGGTGTTCCGCAAATCACCCACCGAGGGCGGCAGTGATTACTGGATGGTTTATTTCGGCATTTCAGCCTTGATCATTGCGGGCATCTTGTTGGGCCGCAGGCGCATCGCCGAACGACTGCCCTCGTTTGAGGTGCTCGACGATGTGATGTACAAGTCCATCGCCGTGGGTTTCGCGTTCTTCACCATCGCCACGGTGTTGGGGGCTTTGTGGGCCGCAGAAGCCTGGGGCGGCTATTGGAGCTGGGACCCCAAGGAAACCTGGGCCTTGATTGTTTGGCTCAACTATGCGGCTTGGTTGCACATGCGCCTCATGAAAGGCCTGCGCGGCACGGTGGCCGCTTGGTGGGCCTTGATGGGGCTGGCGGTGACCACCTTCGCCTTTTTGGGGGTCAACATGTTCCTGAGCGGATTGCACAGTTACGGCACTTTGTGATGCAGGGGCCACCCCGGAAAGCCAATCCGGGGAAAGCGCCTCTGTCAGCACCCCCTTAAATGCCGGGGGCTGGGCTTGTAACCTGAGGGCCGTGCAGGGCGAATGGCTAAAGGTGACAATTCGGTTCTGTTTTCGCCATCAAGGGGCTTTCATGCGCATTATTTCCAACCACTCTGGTTTCATTCATCCGGTGCCCAGTGAAATCACGCCTGAGCCGGTTTACCAAACCCGCAGAGACCTGATTCGCGGCCTTGCAGCAGGGTCGGCTGGCATGGCTTTGACGGCCTGGGGTCTGCGTGAGGCGCATGCGCAAACCGTGCCCGGTGCCAAATTGCCCGCGCTGGCCGCGTCATCCTCGTCGGTTGCGGGAGCGCTGACCATGGACAAGCTGGCAGACTACAAAGACGCTACCACCTACAACAATTTTTACGAGTTCGGCACCGACAAGGCCGATCCTGCCAAGCGGGCGCACACGCTGCAAACCCAGCCCTGGTCGGTGGAAATCGAAGGCTTGGTTAAAAAGCCCGGGCGCTATGCCTTAGAAGACCTTATGAAGCTGAGTGCCATGGAAGAGCGCATTTACCGGCTGCGCTGCGTGGAAGGTTGGTCCATGGTGATTCCGTGGATCGGTTATTCGATGGCCAAATTGATCCAGCGTGTCGAGCCTCAGCCCGGTGCCAAATTTGTTGAATTCATTACCCAAGCCGACACCAAGACCATGCCCGGTTTGCGCAGCGGCACCCTAGATTGGCCCTACGTGGAGGCCTTGCGCATGGACGAGGCCATGCACCCCCTGACTTTGTTGGCCTTTGGCATGTATGGCGAAGTCATGCCCAAACAAAACGGCGCACCCCTGCGCTTGGTGGTGCCGTGGAAATACGGCTTCAAGAGCGGCAAGAGCTTGGTGAAGATCCGTTTTACCGAAAAGCAACCGGTTTCTTCATGGGAAAAAGCGGCCCCGCAAGAGTATGGTTTTTATTCCAATGTGAACCCCTTGGTGGATCATCCACGCTGGAGCCAGGCCACTGAGCGTCGCATTGGCGAAGACGGCTTGTTTGCCAAAAAACGCAAAACCCTGATGTTCAACGGCTACGAAGCACAAGTGGGCCAGCTGTATGCGGGCATGGACCTGAAGAAGTTTTTCTGATGCGCCAGGCCTTGAGGCGGCCTGCCGCTGGGTGGCTGTTGTTGCTGCTGGGCTTGTTGCCTTTTGTTTGGCTGGTGGTCCAGACTATTCAAGACCAGTTAGGGGCCAACCCAGCCGAGTATTTGCTTCGCGCCACGGGCGATTGGACCTTGCGCAGCCTCTGTCTGGTTCTGGCCGTGACCCCTTTGCGGGTGTTGTCCGGATGGCCCGAGTGGGCAAAGTTTCGCCGAATGTTGGGTTTGCTCACCTATTTTTATGCCGTGCTCCACTTGAGCTGCTATGCCCTGTTTGACATGGGGTTGGACCTGGCCGATATCTTGGCGGACATTCCTAAGCGCACTTTTATTTTGTTGGGCTTTGCGGCCTGGTTGTTGTTGACGGCCATGGCTTTGACCTCATTCAACAAGGCCATTCGCTGGCTGGGAGCGGCGCGCTGGCAAATGTTGCACCGCAGTGTTTACGCAGTGGCCGTGCTGGCCGTTTTGCATTTCTGGTGGATGCGCGCAGGCAAAAACAACTTCGATGAAGTCATCATTTACGCCGCCATATTGTCATTGCTGCTGGGCTGGCGGGTCTGGAACCGCTACCGCAAAATGCATTTGAAGCGGATGCACCCCTGACCCTAAGTCCCGCCCGCCGTGCTCGGGCTGGGGTTCAGACGAGTTGTTCTAGGGCGAAGGTGTCGAACACCGATTCACGCTGACGGATCAGGTGTGCTTGGGCCTTGTCCACCAGAATTTCGGCCGCGCGTCCACGGGTGTTGTAGTTGCTGGCCATGCTCATGCAGTAGGCCCCGGCCGACAACACGGCCAGTGTGTCCCCCGTCTGCACTTGCAGGGCGCGGTCGCGGCCAATCCAGTCACCGCTTTCGCACACTGGGCCCACCACGTCGTAGAGCGTGGCCTCACCCGCACGCGGCGTGACCGGCACGATTTGGTGAAAGGCTTGGTACATGGCCGGGCGGGGCAAGTCGTTCATGGCCGCATCGACGATGCAAAAATTCTTCTGCTCGCCGGGTTTCAGGTACAGCACCTCGGTCAGGCACACCCCTGCATTGCCCACCAATGAGCGGCCCGGCTCGATCATGAGCTGGCGCTGGCCGTAGCCACGGGCATCCAGCTTGGCCAGCAGTTGGGCCCACAGGGCATCGGCCTTGGGCGGCGTGTCGCCGTTGTAGTTGATGCCCAAGCCCCCACCAAAATCAATATGGTGGATGGGGATACCCGCCGCCTCAATGTCGGCCACCAAGTCCAGCATCCGGTCCATGGCGTCGAGATAGGGCGTGGTTTCGGTGATTTGTGAGCCAATGTGGCAGTCGATGCCCACCACTTTCAGGCCCGGCAAGCTGGCCGCGTGTTGGTAAGCGCGCAGCGTGTCCTCGTGGGCAATGCCAAATTTGTTGCCCTTCAGGCCCGTCGAAATGTAGGGGTGGGTTTTGGGGTCCACGTTGGGGTTGACGCGCAAGCTGACCGGGGCTTGTTTGCCCATTCCGAGGGCGACGGTGTTCAACACATCGAGTTCGGCTTCGCTCTCGACGTTGAAGCAGCCGATGCCGATTTGCAGGGCTTGCTTCATCTCGGCGCGGGTTTTGCCCACGCCCGAAAAAATGACCTTGGCCGGATCAGCCCCAGCCGCCAATACCCTTGCCAATTCGCCTGCAGAGACGATGTCGAAGCCGCAACCTGCTTCGGCGAAAACCTGCAACACGGCCAAATTGGAGTTGGCTTTCATGGCGTAGCAAATTTGGGCCTGGCGTCCGGCAAAGCCACGCTGATACGCCGCCAGTGCCGACAACATGGCGGCTTTGGAGTACGCAAACAAGGGCGTGCCATGCTCGCGGGCCAAGTCGGACAAGTTCACCCCCTCGAGCATGAGTTGCTCGCCCTGGTAGGCAACATGGGGTTGGCCGGGCAGGCCTTGTGGCGTATTGGTAGCGTTCATTGGGCGGGGGCAACAGGTGCCGCAGGTGAATTCAACAGGGGGGGCAGGGGGGCGGGCGGGGCATCGCCTGAAGGTGCGGTCCGAGGTGCAGAGGCTTTGGCTGACGCGCCGGAGGCTTCAGACTGAGGCCAAAGCTTCAAGGTTTGCGGCAGCGTGGCCCGACCAACCGATTCGGGGGTGCCTGGCAAAACCAAGGCGCTCTTTTGGCCGCAAGCGGTCAACATCGCCGCACCCGCAACAAGGGCATGCACCGTGACTAGAATCTTCATTACCTTCAACATGCAGCGATTGTAATGACCGACCTTGAATTCCTGGACCAAGCCGAACGCCTTTTGGCGGGCGTAGAGATGAGCAGCGATCGCCTGAACGACGACACCGATGCCGACATAGACAACCAACGCACGGGGGGCAT
>CAMDXR010000257.1 GCA_945877725.1 Limnohabitans sp. Rim8 | reverse complement strand
CATCCTCAGGCTGAGGAAGTGCACCTGCCATCAGGGGCATGGCACCGTCGTAGACCCCGAAACCCCGAAAAAGTGGCTACATGGTGGCTACATGAACCAAGGGCCAGAAAGCAAAAAGCCCGGAGAACCGGGCTAAGTGCTTGATTTATTTGGGGTGGCTGATGGGGCTCGAACCCACGACAACAGGAATCACAATCCTGGACTCTACCAACTGAGCTACAGCCACCGTAGAGTAATATTATAACGTGAAGCTCAGCGGTTTTTGACTCAGGGTGCGCTCAACTTCTTGGGTTTTTCGGCCAGTATTTCAACTTTGAACTGCGCCTTCAAACTGGCCAAATAAGCCTGGGTTTGGGCTTGCCCCCATATACGAGCAAATTGCTGACGGCTCTGTTCTGCCTGGGCGGCGGGGGTCTCGGGACGCTGCACAATTTTATTGACGCGCACAACGGCGTAACCTTGATCGGCCAAATCCACACCCACCAGGGCCGGAAGTTGCGCCGGATCGGCTCGCAAAGCGGCATCTATGACTGCTTGCGGCTGATTTTGTGCTTGATCGCGCGAAACGGTCACAGCAGCCGCCAAACGAGCTTGTGCAGGCTCTTTTTTCCAAGTTGCCAATTGAGCTTGGCCTTCGACAGTGGCCAATTTTGCAGATTGAGACTGAATCCAAAGCAGCCGAACATCGGCCTTGACGTCTTCAAAAGGCCGCACGGCTGAGGGTCGGTGGTTCACGATTCGGGCTGAAACCAAGGTGTTTGCCGCCACTTCAACGGCCGCCGTATTGCGTTTTTTGGCTACCGCGTCTTCAGAGAAAACGGCTTCCAGCAGCTTGGGGCTGCTCAAAACACCCTGGGAACCCACTGCGGGGTTACGGGTCAGGCCTTGCGCTTTTTGAACGGTCAATTTCAGTTTTTCGGCGACCGGTGTCAGGCTGTCAGACTGTTCATACACACTGTTGCTGAAAGTTTCAGCCAATTCAGCAAATTGGCGTTGGGCTTGTTGTTTGCGCAAATCTGTTTCGAGTTGCGGACGCATGGCCTCAAAAGAAGGTGCCTGGGGCTTCTTGATATCGGTCAATAAAATAATGTGGAAACCAAAATCAGACTCCACGATGTCGCTGATTTGATCCTTTTGCAAGGCAAAGGCTGCGTCCTCAAAAGGCTTCACCATGGCACCACGCGCGAAGAAATCGAGGTCGCCACCTCGGGTGGCAGAGCCGGTATCGTCGGAATTTTTACGGGCCAACTCAGCAAAGCTCTTGGGAGCCTTGCGGGCCGATGCCAGCAAAGCCTCTGCTTTTTCCCGCGCTTTTTGCTTGTCGGCCGCAGGCAAGTCTTTTGCGGCGTTGACCAAAATATGGCTTGCCCGTCGCTGCTCTTGACCCGCCAGTTTTTGCAGGTTTTGCTCGTAATAGGTTTTCAAGTCTTGTTCAGGCAAAACAACCCGGGCTTGCAAGGCGGCAACGTCCAGCACCAAATACTCGATGTCGGCACTTTCTACTGAACGAAAACGCTCGGAATTCTCTTTGTAATAACGTTCCAGATCCGCATCAGCAACCTGAACCTTGGCCGCGAAATCTAGCGGCAACCAACGTTGAACCTGAATTTCCCGGCGTTGCAAATAGGCGTCCAGGGCCATGTCTGTCTGTCGCTGGGTGGCAAAACCCGAAGCTTGCAATCCAGCCAAAACCTGCTGATTGGACAGATCTTGACGCACACGGGCCTCCAACATCTCAGGCGTCATGCCTTGGCTCGCCGCCAGTTGCCGGTAACGGTCCATGTCCAACTTGCCATCGGCCCCACGCAAACCGGCAATCGATGGGTCTTGTTGAAGGTATCGGGCCAGGCGTTGGTCACTGGTCATCAGCAACTGTTTTTCAGAGGCACGGGCAATCAATCGGTCATTGACCATCTTGTCCAAAGTGGCATAACGCGCCTCGGGTGAGTCCAACAACTTGGCGTCCAGATTGGGCACAGAGGCACGAATGCGTTGCACCTCGGACTGATGAGCGGCATCCCAATCGGTCTGGTTGATTTTCTGTCCGTCGACCTTGGCCACCACAGCGCCCTTGTCTTCAAAACGGCTGTAACCCTCCATGCCAAACAACACAAAGGAAGGAATAATCAGCAAAAACAACAATCCCATCAAGATTTTTGAATTGTTGCGAATCGAATCAAACATGTCTGAAATCTCGTGTTGTCAAGAAAAAAGGCGAACACGGGGTTCGCCTTTGCTTGAGTGGGTGGTGGGTGCTGACGGTCTCGAACCGCCGACCTACTCCGTGTAAAGGAGCCGCTCTACCAACTGAGCTAAGCACCCCACTCGAAACTGTGATCAGTTCAAAGCATCCTTCAGGGCTTTACCTGGACGGAACTTCGGAACTTTGGCTGACTTGATTTTAATCGCAGCGCCAGTGCGTGGATTGCGACCGACCCGAGCAGCCCTCTTGCCCACGGCAAATGTACCAAAACCAACCAAGGAAACCGTACCGCCTTTTTTCAAAGTGGTACGCACTGCACCCATGGTCGCTTCCAGCGCACGACCGGCAGCGGCTTTGGACAAGTCAGCTTGTTTTGCAATGTGTTCGATCAGTTCTGTTTTGTTCACAAGAAACCTCTTGAAGTTACAAACCGGCAGCGCCGGCAGTGGACTGAAAATGGTGGCCATAGCCTTGGCTATGACCTTGTATGGGGTTGAACCGTCAAGCGCTTAAGACATGAGATGTGAAGCATTTCATGAACTTGAAACTAACTGTCCGGGTTCGAGCAGGGGTGAATTCTAGCCTTGAATTTGCAACAAGAACACGCCAGAAGACAGTTTTTTTATCCCCAAAAGATGTGACCGTTGAGCTGAAAATCACTGCCGATTAAAGGGCACTGGCAATGGCTTTGCCCACATCAACGCTGCTGGCGCGCCCCCCCAAATCGGGCGTCCTTGGCGCGTGATCACCCGCTGCAAGAACCTTTTCTATCGCTGTCAAAACAGCATCGTGCGCATCTTTGTGCCCCAAAAACTCCAGCATCATGGCCCCGCACCATATTTGGCCAATCGGATTGGCAATGCCTTTGCCGGCAATGTCGGGGGCAGAGCCATGGACTGGCTCAAAAAGTGAAGGGAATTTGCGATCGGGGTTGAGGTTGGCGCTGGGGGCAATTCCGATGGTGCCTGTGCAGGCGGGGCCCAAATCGCTCAGGATATCGCCAAACAAATTGCTGGCGACCACCACATCAAAGAAATCAGGCCTTTGAACAAAGTGTGCAGTCAGGATGTCGATGTGGAATTTGTCCACTTGGATGCCCGGATAGGCCTTGGCCATTTCGGCCACCCGTTCATCCCAATACGGCATGGTGATGGCAATGCCGTTGGATTTTGTGGCACTGGTCAGGTGTTTTTTGGGGCGCGTACTGGCCAACTCAAAGGCAAATTTCAGCACCCTGTCCACCCCGATCCGGCTCATGATGGACTCCTGCATCACGATTTCACGTTCGGTCCCCTGGAACATCCGCCCGCCCACACTGGAGTATTCACCCTCGGTGTTTTCACGAACGATGTACATGTCAATCTCGCCGGGCAGACGCGCACTGCCATCACGTCGCACCACCGGGGCAATGATGCCGGGCATGAGTCGGGCCGGTCTTAAGTTGATGTATTGGTCAAACTCACGGCGAAACAACAAAAGTGAGCCCCAAAGCGAGACATGGTCGGCAATTTTTTCGGGCCAGCCGACCGCACCAAAATAAATCGCATCGTGCCCGCCGATCTGGTCTTTCCAGTTGTCCGGCAACATTTGACCGTGCTTTTCGCAATAGTCCCAGCTGGAAAAATCGAAGTGATCAAATTGCAAGTCGATACCAAACTTGCGCGCCGCAGCGTCCATGACGCGCAATCCCTCGGGCATGACTTCTTTGCCAATACCGTCTCCAGGAATCACTGCAATGCGATGGCGGGTCATGGGAAGAATCCTTTGTTAAAAATGTATCTGACAAAAGAATACAGGCAAGCAAGCCCGCAGGCTTTCACCGAGGTGACCGCAGCACCAGGCTCACACCCACAGCAGTCAAGGCCGTACCGGCCAAGGTCATGGTGGTGATACTTTCGTCAAACAACAGCCAGGCCAAAACAGCCGTGGCCGGGGGGACCAAGTACATCAAACTGGTGACCGCGGCCGCTGCACCCCGCTGAATCAGGATGTAGAGCAAAGAACTGCCCCCCAGCGTCAAGCCCAAAACCGACCAAGCCATGGCCCCTGCCAACTGTGCATTCCAGACCATGGCCTCAGTTTCAAGCCAAGCCAATGGGCATGTGACCAGGGCCGCCGCCAGCAATTGAACTGAATTAGCAGTGCGCACATCGCAAGATTGCACAAAGCGCTTTTGGTACAAAGTGCCCACGGTGATGGCACCCAGGGCCGCCAAAGCCATCGCCATGTTGCCGGGGGTGACGTGGTCTAGGGGGCTGCCCAAAGTCAGCTTGCGCCAAACCACCATCAGCAATCCCATAAAACCCAGCATCAAACCCAGCCATTGGCGCGGCGACACGGCAGGCGATTGAAGGTCGGAATTACCCTGCCCGCCATGGTTGCGTGGAATCCATGACAACCAGACCGCCGTTAAAACAGGCTGTATGCCCACAATCAAGGACGACAAGCCTGAGCCCATGCCTGCTTTGACTGCTGCCCACACCCCGCCCAAATAACCTGCGTGCATGAGAACGCCCGTGACCGACAAATGCAGCCACTGTGAACGGGTTTGAGGCCAAGCCACTTTGGCCATCAAAATCCAGGGCAAAAAGCACGCAA